>JAFEGF010000147.1 GCA_018240225.1 Verrucomicrobiota bacterium | reverse complement strand
CGAAGGGCCGATCAGTTTTTGCCAATGCGCTGAATATTTCATGAACGGTTTTAAATTTGGCCATGCGGTTACAGGGATTTCGGCAGATCATTACATCAAGCCGATCACGAACAAAGTGTTCCACCCGTTCGAGAAGAGCACGGTATGGTATCCGGCCCTCTATAAGGAGATCTACTCTCCGGAAGGCGAGTTCGCCAATACCCTCAAACCGATCTTTTCCATTTTTGGACTGTTTGATGCGAAAACGAAGATCACTCAAATGAGCGTGGAGCTGCCATTATGAAATATCATCTTGCGCAAGCTTGCCAAAATACCTTTGTCCTCTTTGATTGCCTCGATCTTAGTGAGCAGGATTCAGGCTGCACCCCTTCCCTTAATGGGAAGGGGGGTGTTACTGAAAGTTTGCTCGATTGGGCGCACAGCTGCCTTCAGAAAGAAGACAGGGATGACGCTCTCATCTTGGTGGGGGATAGGATAGAGAGTAAGGATCTGTATGCGCGCATGGTCGTGCTGGGACTTGATCGCAACCTAGGGGAGTTTTGCGGCAATGGAGCTAGGGCCTGCGCCGCTTATTTGTTTTCCAAATATCCCCAATTTCAAAAATTTTTCCTGGTGACGCCGTTCGGAGTGCATCCTTTGGAAAAATGGAGCGATGGGACCTACTCGATCAAGCTGCCTCTTCCATCCTTTGAGATCAACCCTAAGTTCATCGCAGTACCTGAGTTGTTCGGATTGCAGTACGTCGAAGTGATCGAGCCCCACCTTGTCATCCAAGCTGAGCTGACTGACGAGGAGCTTTTCCTTCTTGGAAAACAGCTTAACGGCAACAAAGAGGTCTTTCCGCTTGGGATCAATGTCAACGCATGGCATGCGGTCGGAGACCATCACCTCCATGTCAAAACCTACGAGAGGGGAGTCCAACGCTTGACCCGATCCTGCGGGACCGGGTCGATCGCTTGCGCCGCCAGCTTCCGAAAAAAGGGAATGCTGAAGGTGTCGACGCCTGGAGGGGATTTAGAGATCGCCATTGAAACCGATGGCGTACAGCTTAAAGGCCCTGCTTCTTTTTTCTGTAGTGATAAAAAAGAAAGAGCGGGCTGATCGTTAGCACGTTTCCAATGACGATCATCATCAAGTAGCGCAACGGCCCTCCTGTATTGATATTATCAGGGGGAAAGAAGCTGACGATGATGGTCGTTAAGCATCCGAACAGTCCAAGTAGCGTTGTCGTCCACATGCCCCAATTTTTGCCTGGGATCTTGAATGTCGATGGGCGGTCGAGGTAGCGGTAATGCAGGCGCAGTCCCGCGCAGAACATCAAGACATACATGATCATGTAGAGCTCAGTGCTTAATGCTGTTAAAAACCAGTAGAAAGAATTGATGGTGGGCTCAAGCAGGAATACAAGGCACACCAAGGAAACGATGATCGCTTGCGCAAGGAGGATATTGTAAGCGACGCCCCCTTTGTTCTTGCGTGTGAAGAATGGAGGTAAAAATCCAAATTCCGCTGCATGCAGAAGCCCTTTTGCCGGAGAGATCAGCCAGTTGATCATCGTCCCGATCGAACCGATCGCAATGCAGAGGGTCAGGACGGGGATCAAGGGCTCGAGGCCGAAGGCATGAAAAAAACTGGTGAACACTTGCATCACCCCGGAGACCAAGTTGATCTGGCTTTCCGGAAGGACAAAGGCGATCGAAAGGGAGCCTAGCCCCATCGAAAGGAAGATGAATAGTGCTGCGATGAAAACGGCTTTTGGGAAGTTCTTTTGAGGATTGCGGATATCGTTGACATGGACGCCGGACAGCTCCATTCCTAAAAATCCTGCCATGATCGCAATCAAAGAGGTCCAGTTGGTCGAGTGGGCAAGGGAGGGGAGCATCTCTGCTCGAGTAAAGGAGATCTGAAGGGGATGGCCTGAGAAGAGCCAGATCAATCCTAAAATGATCAATAAGGTCATCGGCAAAATGGTCCCCGCCATAGCAAAGATGTTGTTGACCATTGCAGAGAAGTGAAGTCCTTTGAGATTGATCAGCGTCAAGCCCCAGAACACGGTCAGGATGCATGTGATGAGATAGGTCTTGTTTTGAGCCAGCTCCGGATTGAACAAATAGGCCAAGGTCCCTGCGACGAAGGAGAGCATCGTCGGGTACCAGACCATGGTATTGATCCATTGCAGCCATATGGCCGCCATCGCCCATTTTTTTCCAAATGCTCGATTGACCCATTGGTACATCCCGCCTTTTTCAGGAAAGGCGGCGGAAAGCTCTGCAGAAACAAGCGAGGTCGGGATCAGAAAGACGATAGCAGAAAAGATAAAGAAAAAGACGATGGAGCTGCCGAAAAGGGCCGCTGCGGGCAAATTTCTCATGTTATCGATCGCTGCGATGATCAGGATGATCAGCGAGAAGGAGGAAATTTTTTTAGACATGGTTGGATCTCACGTTAATCTATTTCTGATTCTATAGGATTACGTGCATAATCTTCAATGCATTTTGGTTGAAAATCGAATAAATATGCGATTTAATGAATAATTATTCTGTTTGCGCTCGAGCTAGAAGCAGCATAAATATGGTTAGAGGAGTATATACTGCTTCCACCTCAAAGTCCTTGTTCCTTTTGGCGTTTGGCATCCACGGGGACGGTCCTTGTGCCAAGGCCCTTTAAAGCCTCTTGCATCGAACGTATGCAGCTACGCATACGTCCTGCTTCAGAGGCTTTAACCGCGTGGCGCCAAATCCAAAATCAACGAGGACTTTGAGGTGTCAGCAGTATATTCAGGACACCTGCGAAGCTTTAAGCGGTAAGAATAGCATTGACCACCCATCCGCTTCGCTCATTAGAGAGCGCAGAGACCACAGAGAGAGACATTATCTTGTTCTTCTCTCTGTGGACTTTACCTAAAACATGCTCTAAGCTTTCAAAGCTCCAGCTGGAATTCTCGCGGGGTTGGCAAGAGAGGAATACATTTGATGATATTCGAAGACCATCTGTTGAACTAAATTGCGCATAACACCGTTTTTCATATCGCCATAAATTTTGCAATGGCCTTCTAAGATCGAGAAGTAGACCCCTTTTGCCAAAGGATGGGCATCGGATAAGACCATGTCTTTTACAAAAGATTCCACATCAGCGCGGTTTCCTTGCTGGAGATAACAGATCGTCTGAGCGATTTTTGTCCATTTGACGTTGATGTTGTGGTTTTCCATGGCGGAGGCCAATCGCAGAGCTCGAATGCATTCTGAGGAATTGGCAGATCTTGTCAAATAGGTCTCTAATAAGTGGTCCAGTTCATTCGATACGTCAAGGGTTGGACGGAAGATATCAATGCTCGTATGGAAAAAGAACTCGAGGTCTTGAAAAGAGTTGTTGTTAAGGAGATCGGAAACGGTTTTGATGAACCCCTGAAATTCAGCGGACTTTTCTTTAAAGGGAGGCGGAGGAGAAAGTTCGATGTGTCGACTTGTTGCTGTTAGAGCTGTTGCCATGATGATGTTCCATTTGGTTTTTGAAAAAAGCGGCAGGATTCTAAGAAAGAGTTACAATTTTAGCAATCGTATACCGCACTCGGTCAAATTTTGTGAATTTGGACTCTGCGAGACAAAGTCAAATTGAAGCTTTGTGTTCTGAAAGGCGAAGCCCTTCTCCTGCGGGAAGGGCGAGGATGAGGATCGATTTGACAAAGTCGCAGCCAGTCTAAATTCACAAAACTTGACCGATTGCGGTATAAAACAGCAATTACTTGAGGCAGTTTTACAACAAGCTTAGTTGGAGGCAAAAAGGGTTGGCTGCAGGGGAGGTTCAGGAACGTATGGCGTGCTTAAAAAGTTGCATACAGCTTGCCTAAGGCCAGTATAGCGGCGCTGGACATCGGCGTTGTTCACGGCAATGGCGAGCGCTTTTTTCGTGCCGACGATGACGACGAGCTTTTTGCCGCGGGTGATGCCGGTGTAGAGGAGGTTCTTGTAGAGCATCTTGAAGTGGGTCGTATGCACAGGGATGATGACGCAAGGGCATTCGCTCCCTTGGTATTTGTGGATCGAGACGGCGTAGGCAAGGACAACTTCGTCGAGCTCGAGGAACTCATACTCGACGATCTTTCCATCGTAGGAGACCTTGATCTGCTGGTCGGTCAGATCGATCGCAATGATCTTGCCGACATCTCCGTTGTACACCTCTTTTTCGTAGTTGTTGCGGACTTGCATCACTTTATCGCCGACGTGCAGGCATTTTCCCATGCGGAAGAGGGGAGTGGGGGAAGGGTTCAAGTTTTTCTGGAGGGTGACATTGAGGTTTTCGATCCCGATGATCCCTTTCTTCATCGGCGCAAGGACCTGGATGTCGTCGAACCGGTGCAGACGGTGGCTTTTAGGAAGCTGTGTCATCACGAGGTCGAGCACAGTCTTAAGGACATCGTCGGGAGTTTCCGCTTCGATAAAACGGAAGTCGCTGCGCGGGTTGTAGCTGATGTCGGGAAACTGCCCTTCGTTGATCCTGTGGGCATTGGTGATGATCTGAGAGCCTGCCGCTTGCCGGAAGATCTTTTTGAGCTGGGAAACGGGAAGGCGGTTCGATTGGATCAGATCTTTCAGCACACTGCCGGGACCGACGCTTGGCAGCTGGTCGATGTCGCCGATCAGGATCAAGCGGGCTTCGCTTGGAACGGCCTTGAGCAGATGGTTCATCAACTGGGTATCGATCATACTCGCTTCATCAATGATCAGAAGGTCGCAGGCGATCGGATTTTGCCGGTTTTTTTTGAAGCCTCCCGCTTTAAAGTCCATTTCAAGAAGCGCATGGATCGTAAAGGCCTTCTTGCGCGTGATCTCGCTCATCCGCTTGGCAGCCCTTCCTGTAGGAGCTGCCAAGAGGATCTTCGGCGCAATTTTTTCCGTGATAGCCAAAATGGCCTTGGTGATCGTGCTCTTGCCAGTACCTGGGCCCCCTGTCACGATCAGGACCTTTTCGCTGACCCCTTGCGTCACAGCCGTTTTTTGTTCTGGGGCAAGTTCGATCTGAAGCTGCTGCTCGACCCATTGCAACGCTTTTTCCTGATGCACCGCACGGATCCGGCAAGGAGCTTGGGTGATCCGCGCGAGCTCCCTGGCAATGCCGATCTCCGCCAAATACAGCGGCTTGACCCAGATCAGCCCCTCCTCTTCGACGAGGTTTCCATTTTTGATCAGATCGTTCATCCTCTCTTCGATCTGTCCAAAGTTAACTTGGAGCATCGTTTGCACTTCGGGGACAAGTTCTCCGCGCGGATAGCAGACGTGCCCATCATTGCTCAGCTCCCAAAGTGCATGCTCGATCCCCGCATCGATCCTTGCAGGGGAGTCTTGCGGTATCCCTAGGCCGCTTGCGATCGAATCGGCCGTTTTAAACCCGATCCCATGGATATCTTTGGCAAGCTGGAAAGGATTGGATGAGACTTTGTGGATGCTCTTGTCGCCGTATGTCCTGAAGATCTTTTGAGCAAAGGATGGACTGACCCCATGGCCTCGCAAAAAGATCATCACGTCGCGGATCGAGCGCTGCTCAGTCCAGCAGCTCTTGATCCGTTCGATCCTTTTATCGCCGATTCCGGAAATATCGAGGAGGCGGTCGGGGCATTGGTCAATCACATCGAGCGTGTGGATACCGAACTGCTTGACGATCCGCTCTGCATAAACAGGTCCGATCCCTTTGATCATTCCCGATTCGAGGTACTTTTGGATGCCGATCAGATCGGTCGGCGCCTCCAAATCAAAAGAGGCGACTTCAAATTGAGGCCCATGCTGAGGATGGTGCTTCCAAGCCCCTTTGCAGCGGATCGTCTCTCCCGGTTGGACCGACGGCATGATGCCGACAATGCAGGTGAGCTCTTTTTTCTTCGGCTCTTTTAAACGTGCAACGGTAAAACCTTTCTCTTCTTCAGCAAAGACGATGTTCTCAATGTAGCCGTAGATCTCATCCATATACTGCGACCGCTTAGGTTTTGTGAATTTCGACTTGCTGCGACATTGTCAAATCGATCCTCATCCTCACCC
>JAFEGF010000146.1 GCA_018240225.1 Verrucomicrobiota bacterium | reverse complement strand
TTTTTTTCACTTAAGCTAAATCTAAAGGCTTATCTTGACTCGCTAGCTTCGATCGTCGCTTTATCAGAACGGTCTTCTGCTGTGCCAGCTTGGACATCGGTAATTGCAGCCTTGAGCACTTCGATCTTAGCGCCGTCGTACATCGCCAAGATCACGGTGTTGTCTTGAACTTTTACAACAGTCCCGATGATCCCCATTGCTGTGATCCGGTCCCCTTTCTTCAAAGAAGTGCGGAGGTTCTCCATCTGCTTGCGGCGTTTTTGTTCTGGACGCCAGAGGATGAAGTAGAAAAACACGAGGGCGACTGCGATCATGATCAGAGTCTGCATCAGGTTGTTCTCTTTTGCAGCAGGAGCAGCTTCTCCATCAGCGAATACAGGCAGAGAACTGAGCAATGCTGCTGCGCCAAACAAAAATCCATAAACTTTTTTCATGGTTTCCATCCTTAACTAAAAAAATGTTTAAACGATAGAGGCAGTTGCAAAACTGCTTTGCCCAGAAAAATCGATGATTTTGAGGCCATTTACAAGTAGCAGCGAAGCTGCTACGCTCCATTTGACGAGGTCGGCCCCAAGTGGGCCGGCCAAGGAGAATGGATGAAAATGGCCTCAAAAGGGCGATTTTTCTAGGCAAATGAGTTTTGCAATTGCCTCGATTAGGTGGATTCCAGCTTGCCTCAAATCCCCCCCGGAATGCAAGCAAAAAAGGGTTTCAGCGTTGATTTAACAGAACAATATTTTCAATATGGACCGTATGAGGAAACTGGTCGACAGGCTGAATGACTTCAAGGGTATAGCCGGCATTTACAATTTCCTGGACGTTAGCAACTTGGGTAAGCGGATTGCAGGAGATATAGAGGACCTGCTGCGGTTTAAGGCTTAAGATGTGGGAAATCGCGGCCGGATCAAGGCCTGGACGCGGCGGGTCGACGATCACAAGGTCGGGCGGGATGAAATCGGGAGATCCCATTAGTTCTGCAAGGACCTTGCCGACATCGCCGCAAATCAGGCGCAGATTCGAGATCCCGTTGACCTCTTGGTTGCTCTGCGCATCAAAGAGGGCGTGGGGATTGAGCTCGATCGAAGTGACAAGGTCGGACTGAAGCGCCATGGCAAGGCCAAGGGTCGCTGTTCCAGCATAGAGATCGAGGACATGCCGCCTCTTTGTTGAGACAAGTTTTAATGCTGCGGAATACAGTTTTTCAGCCTGCAAGGTGTTCGGCTGAAAAAACGAGGTCGGACTGATCTTGAACTGAAGCTCAGCATGGCGGCTCCCCGTATCGATGTTCAGCTTCTCAGCGATGTGGTCGGGGCCATGCAGGTGCATCTCGAAAAACTGGGTAGGAGCTCCCTTTTTCAGCTGCTGGATCCTCAAAAAAATGCTCAGCCGCTCGTGCTGTTCCTGAGGAACTGCCTGCTTGACCGCTTCGATAAATCCTTGGAGCTGGGGCTGTTTCAAGGCAAAATCGGGATTGCCGGAAACGGTCAGCATTGCCATCTTGTCCCCCGTCCGGATCCCTTCGCGAACGATCAGGGTGCGCAAAGATCCCGTATCGTTCATCCGATAGGCATCAAGACCGCTTTTTACCCACCATGCGCGCACATGGCTAAGAACATCGATAAACCAAGGGTTGACCAGATGGCATTCAGAGAGGTTGAGGACTTTGCCTTTCGACCCCGCGATCATGAGGCCGAAGAACTTCTCCCCTGCGCGGTTCTGGGAAAATGAAAACTCCATCTTGTTCCGATAGCGCCATGGGCTTTCACAGGGTATGATAGGACGCGTTTGGGTTTGATCGGTGATGAGAGGCGTGAAGAGCTTTTCGACAAAAGACTGTTTTTCCCTTAGCTGTGCAGCGTAGTCCATCGCCTGAAAGGCGCAACCCCCGCATTCGGGGACATGGACGCATCGAGGATCTACTCGCAAAGCAGACGGAGCGATCACCTCGCGGATCGTCCCTTGGGCCTTTCCTTTTCTCTTGGGCCCTATCTGGACACGGAGTGTATCGCCAGGGATTCCCCCGACAACATCGACCTGTGTGTCCGAAGAAGGAGGCGCTTTGCGATAGATCCCAACGCCGCGCCCTTTGCGGCTAAGGCGCTCGATCTGAAGTTCGATTTCTGGAAAAGGAGATGAAGTCATGCCGGATAGAATAGCTCAGCTGAAACGGGATTGCAAATGGTTTTCCGCTTCCATGGCCCTCGAGCCTAATGCTCCTGACAAGGTTCGGCCTACTTCCTCTTTTTGCTGGCTTTTGCAGCAGCTTTTTTGCCCTTCTTACTTTCTCTAGCCTCTTTCTTCTCTGCAGTGATCGATTCTTTCCTATAGACTTTGGCAATTTTGGCAAGTTTGATCGTACAGGTGCGCACCCGCTGGGCTGCAGCTTTATTGCCCCTTAATGATTTGTCGAGATCCCTGCAGATTTCTCCAAGCTGTTTTTTCATTGTATGAATGGTCTCTTTTAAGCTCATAAGCCATCTCCTGTCCAAGATATATACCTTAAGTCCATATGCCCTTTGAGCATATTGTGCAAGGCATTTTTAAAAAAAATCCTACTTCTTTTTAGATTTTTTTAACCATTTTAAAATTCACATCCCGAAATAGCGGATGCGATGAAAATTGTACAATGCTGCTCCTGCTTAGGTTGTGTGAATTTCGACTTGTCGAGGCAAAGCTCGGCAGTTGGCGCAAATCGCATTTTTTGCTATATCCTTCAAATATCAAAAGTTTGGAGTGCAGATGTTTTTCATCAATGGATCATACGTCAGTGAAACAGATGCTAAAATCTCGGTGCTCGACTTAAGCATTTTGCGCGGCTTCGGCGTTTTTGATTATCTGCGCACCTATTCGGGAAAGCCGTTCCATCTCTCAGAACACCTGCTGCGGCTGCAGTATTCCGCGCAGCAGTTAGGCCTTGAACTTCCGTATACCCTGGAAAAGATCTCAGAGATCATCAATGAGGTCCTCAGGCTCAACCAGCTTGCAGAGGCCAGCATCAAGATCATTGCTACCGGAGGCATCAGTCCCGACCAGTTCACCCCTCAGCACCCTGCGACACTGATCGTCTTCGCCTATCCCCTCGCCTCCTATCCGCCAGAGTATTTTACCAAAGGGATCAACGTCGTCACAACGCGGCTTATGCGCAGCATGCCCTCTTGCAAAACGACCCAGTACATCCCGGGGATCATCGCCCTTCAGCAAGGCCGCTCTTCCAACGCCAAAGAAGCCCTCTACGTCAATGCAAAAGGAGAGATCCTTGAGGCGACCACCAGCAACTTCTTCGGAGTCAAAGAAGGGAAACTCTACACCTGCATGTCGGAAGAGGTCCTTGCAGGAATTACGCGCGAGGTTGTTCTGAAGATCGCTAAAGGCCAATTTCCAATCTGCTTCGAGCCGATCGCTATCGATGAGATCGACCAGCTTGACGAAGCCTTCATTACCGCCAGCAATAAGGAAGTGATGCCCGTTGTCGCCATCGACAGCACACCGATCGGAAGCGGCAAAGTGGGGCCGATCACCACTCAGGCCATGTCCCTCTTCCGCAACTACACCAAGCAGGACAATTGGCCGTTGCTGGACATCCCCCGCTATGCCGCAGTCTTGCAAACATCTGATATTCAACTGCTTAAAAAATAGCTGTTGATTTTAGCCGTAGTTACGGATATAATCACCCTTATATATCAGCCATACAAACGGACATCATGCGCAGAACCTTAGAATCAGAGCTCAAAAAATGGAAGAGCTCCCCTCATCGTTACCCCCTTCTTTTACGCGGAGCTAGGCAAGTTGGAAAGACTTACCTCATCGAGCAATTTGGCAAAGATTTTGAATCCTTTGAGATTGTTAATTTTGAGGCTCAGCCTGAGGCAGCGGCATGTTTTGAAACTGTCAAGCCCATCGAGATCATCCAAAAACTAGAACTATTGACAAAGCGCCCCATCCGCCCAGGAAAGACCCTCTTATTCCTAGATGAAATCCAAATTTGCCCTAATGCGATTATTGCTCTGCGCTACTTTAAGGAAACGATGCCCGATTTGCATGTCATTGGAGCAGGATCGCTTCTCGAATTTTCTCTAGTCGAAGGACGTTTTTCTTTTCCCGTTGGCAGAGTCCAATTCATTTACCTGCACCCGGTATCATTTCAAGAATTTTTAGCTGCTTCAGGAGACGAAAAATTACTGTCCATCTTGGAAAACTGCACGCCTGAAGATCCTCCGCCTCCCGCGGTCCATTCCGATCTCATCCGCAGAGCGAAAGAGTACTTTATCATCGGCGGAATGCCGGCAGTAGTCAGTCAATTCATGACAACCCGATCTCTTCTAGAACAAAGCCGTATCCAAGATCTTCTCCTCGCTACCTATCGGGCTGACTTTGGAAAATACGCAACAGAGGCCGAACAGAAATATCTTCGCATTCTATTTGATGGGATTCCTTATCAAGTAGGAGGACAGTTTAAGTATGCAACGATAGATCCCCACATTAAATCGCGAGAATTGAAAGCTGCTCTTGAACAACTTCGAATGGCAGGTCTTGTTTATCCAATCTTATCCACCTCAGCTTCCGGCATCCCTCTTGCTGCGCAGATAAAACCCAATAAATTTAAGCCCTTGTTTTTAGATATTGGACTTGTACAAAGAACTCTGCAAGTCGATCCAGAACAAATGCTATCAAACCCATTAAGCCAAATTCATCGAGGAGCGCTAGCGGAGCAATTCGTAGGCCAGGAACTCATTGCCTATGGTGATTGCTATCGACAGGACAGCCTCTATTTTTGGGAAAGGGAAAAGCACTCTAGTTCTGCCGAAGTCGATTATGTCATTACTGTTGGACAATCGATTGTTCCCGTCGAAGTAAAAGCGGGAGCTCAAGGCCACCTCAAATCTTTGAATCAATTCATGATAGAAAAAAAGTCGAAAATCGGAATCCGAATTTCAGAACAGCCCCTTTTACTCAAAGACCAAATTTTATCAATTCCATTTTATCTGATTGCTCAAATTCCTCGACTTGTAAGGCATACCGAAGCAAGAGGTTTAATCGGAAATTCAATTCATTGAGCAACCGTTAAATCGGTCCGGAGCATTCCCTTCGATTGCTTCTGCTTGCGGACGATCTGCTTGTAGGGGCCTGGCACAAACTCCAACTTTTCCGATCGCGCTTCAGCATCCTTCTCCGATTCCGCAAAGACAGCAATCAGATATTGCGGCAATGCCCCTCCGGCAAACTCCCCCCAGACCCTCCAGCAGGCCGGAGACTCTTCCTTCATCTGTTTGTCCGCCATCGACTGCAGATGCTGCTCAAACGCATATTCCTGCCCCGGCGTGATCTCGATCCAATACAATTGGACATACGGTAATGCAAGCATCCGCTCCTTTCCAGCCGGAATGCAGGAACACTGCGGCAAAAACTTCTGAACGCTCCTAAAGTAGAAGTTGATCGTGCTGGCGCGCGCCAACCTTCGGATTTCCCAATCCTGCGACGAAAAGGTGTCTTGAAAAGACTTCTTCTGTTTCATCAACCGCTCAATGCCGCCAAAAGACCCGAGCGGCGTCAGGAATAGATATTCAGGAGAATCAAAGACTTCGATTGCGTAGAATGTAAAAGCGTCCCGCTTCTTGACAAACTGGGAAAATCCCTGCAAGAACTCTTTCTTGGTTGCCTCGTACGCCTCTTTTTTTCCAAACTTGATAAAATCGCGCCGCACCAGCCAAACGTCCGAGGAAGCGTCCGAGGCCTTTGCATCCAGCTGCACCAATGCCAAAAGGGCCGCAACGGCAGCCTTCCAGAACCATTTTCCACTTTGCATAGCCCACACCCCGCTAGTTCAACCCATTTAATTGATGGCCAATAGTTTACAGAAAACAACAAGCCCAACGCCCATCCTTCCTGCGCCAAATTTTGTTTATAGTAATTTTTTCAATTTTCAGGAAGTAGCCTTCGCAACAAAATCTTTAGACACTGAAATCGCTGATTGTGATAAAATTAACGTTAAGCGTTAGTGATCCGTTTTATTGGCCTAGCTGGCAGAAGCCTTGAGTAACCTTAAGACA
>JAFEGF010000145.1 GCA_018240225.1 Verrucomicrobiota bacterium | reverse complement strand
TGCCGAAAGTCTTTGATGTAAATCCCTCCATGGTCAGTATGTATCCCTGACGTCTGGACAATGTTTTCACTGAAATTGATGTAGATTTGGTCTTCGACAATATCGATTTGGGAAGGTTGGATATAGATTTTCTCGCACTCGATAAATTTAGGCGGCTTGGGACATTTAGGGCAACCGGCATAGGCAGCGATCGATCCAAAGCAAAGCATGAAGAGGAGCGCAAAGAAATGGTAGTGTGATGTTCTCATTGGGTTTCCTTCCTTGATTATCGACCCCAACAATTGTTAGGGATTTGCAAAGATTTCTTTGTATCTTTGTTAAAATTTTTTGACAAGCAGGAATTTCTGAAGACAGGACTATCCTCTCCATGAAGAAATGAAAAATTTATGATTGTTTCTTTTCGGGGATCTCGAGCTGTTTGCCGAGGCGCAGACGTTCCGACTCGAGGTTGTTGACCTTCATGATCTCTTCGACGGTCACATGGTATTTACGGGCAATTTTCCACAAGCTGTCGCCAGCTTCGATCGTATGCAGCTTTTTTTTGTGGCTGGCTTGGGAAGAGGTCTCTTTAAGCCCCGCTTTTGCAACCGCGATCATGGGTTCGGCTTGGGGAAGCTGCTGAGGAGCTTGAGGAGCAAACCTTGCCAATGCCTGGTTGTGATCATAGGGTTCAGGGAGAGGTTCATTGACAAAGGCATAAAGCGTTGCTGCCGCTTTTTTCCAAACAGCGTCTGTCCGCGGGGATGTGAGGAGCTCTTTTGCCAATGTTTGCAATTCGGGGGTAGGAGTGCTCAGGATATCAAAGATGATCAGAATGTGGGTATCATCGAGATGTTTGACGACGAACTCATGGTCGTAGCGCAAGAGCAGCTCTGCTGCAACCGGAGAGTGTTGGTCTAAATACTGGACGAGGAAAGAGCGTCTGCGCTCAGGCGACAAATCTAGGGCCTGCCTTTGGGATGCCGTGAGCTCGGCAACCGCTTTCCAATCTCCTTGGCACAGGAGCTCGACAAGCTTTTCAAAAGGGAGTGAAAGCCCAGATTTTGTGAACAAGGTCTGCGCAGTATGAAACTCATAAGAGAGATAAAATGACTCTAGCAAGCTTTGGTCATAGGGAGGGATCGAACGCTTGATCTCGTAAAAAAGGCCTTGGCTGGTCAATGGCCATTTTTCTGTACGGGCATATTGGATGATCGCTTGAAACTGAAAGTCGGCAAGTCCAGGATAAACGCCGACGTCGATGCTTTCCGAGCCATCGGGATGGCGCAAGGGAATTTGCCTTTTTTGCAAGTTGATGCCGCCTAAGGCTTTTTCGAGGTTGAAATGATGGAAGGCGGCCAGACAGGACAAGGCGATATCTCTTTTTGTCAGCCCCTCTTCGATCGGGTCTTTATTTTCTAGACGGAGGAGGAGCTCTTGATAGGGAAGGAAAGAATAGGCGCGCAGGTATTGTTCGTTCGAGGCCGTTGATGCGGCCAGCTCCTTGGGAGCGGGCTTGAGCTCGATGGCAAGCGACTGCTGTTTTTCCTGCAAAACGAAATAGATGAATGTGGCAAGAAGGCCGATGTTGAGGGTGCCGCTGATGATAAGGGCCTGCGTTAGCCATTTTGTACGCTTGATCCACGGATTTTCAGATGGACGCGAATTCATAATTTTCTTTTCTGGGATATGAGGAGTTTGTTATAAGAGATGCTCGAAGCTGAGAGTATCTCTTAATCCTAAATTTTTCCAGAGCTTTATGAAAGTCCCTATATCGTGGTTAAAAGAATTTTTAAACTTCAATCTAACTCCGCAAGAAGTGGCTGATGCGCTGACGCTCGCCGGACTCGAAGTGGAAGGGATTGAGATGTCCCCCCTTTCCTTTTCAGGCGTTGTCGTAGGATCTGTCGTTGAAGTAAGCAAGCACCCCAATGCTGACAAGCTGCAAGTGGCAACTGTTTTCGATGGAGCTGAATCGTTTCAAGTTGTCTGCGGCGCTCCTAACTGCCGCGCAGGGATCAAGACCGCCTTTGCAAAGATTGGAGCTGCGCTCAAAGACGAATCGGGAAAAGAGTTCAAGATCAAACGTTCCAAGCTAAGAGATGTGGAGTCTTTTGGAATGCTGTGCTCTGAAGCAGAGCTCGGCTTAAGCGTCAACCACGATGGGATTATGGAACTGCCTGAAGAATGGCAGGTTGGCCAGCCTCTAGAAGCGTTCTATTCCGACGCCATCCTTGAAGTTTCTCTGACGCCGAACTTAGGCCATTGCTTGAGCATCTACGGGATTGCCCGCGAGCTGTCTGCAATTTTAGGACTTCCATTAGACAAGCTGGAATTTTCTGTCCATGAAGCCGGCAAACCGATCGGCGAGCTAGTACGGCTTTCTCTGATCGATAAAACACAATGCCCGCGCTACGCATGCCGCCTCGTCGAAAACGTTCAGGTCGGCCCCTCTCCAGATTGGTTGAAAAAACGGGTCGAGTCTGCAGGCGTGAGAAGCATCAATAATGTTGTCGACATCGGTAATTTTGTGATGCTCGAGATCGGCCAGCCGCTGCACATGTTCGATGCCAGCTGCATTAGCGGCCATCACATCATCGTTACTTCGCAAACTGCGCATTCAAAGTTGGAAACCCTCGACGGAGTTCAACGTGACGTTCCACCGGATGCCCTTCTCATCTGCGACGACAGCAAGCCTCTGGCATTTGCTGGAGTCATGGGCGGCATGAGCTCAGCAGTTACTGACAAGACCCGATCGATTTTGATCGAGGCTGCAGTCTTCACTCCCCAATCGATCCGTAAAACGACAAAGGTCCTCTCTTTGCGCAGCGACTCTTCCAATCGATTTGAAAAAGGGATCGATCCAAACGGCGTGATCAATGCGTTGAACAGGGCAGCATCGCTTCTTGAAGAAATTGCCGGTGGCACTGTGGCTGCCGGATATCTGGATCAGAAGGCGCATGCATTCGAAGGCAAAAAGATCGCCTGCCGCTTGAACCGCGTCAATGAACTGCTAGGAACGCAGCTGAGCTTGAGCGAGGAGCAGGAGATATTCCGCAGATTGGGATTTTCCGCTGTTGTCGAAGGTTCGCATGCTCTGCTTGTTTCCGTACCATCCTATCGCAATGACATCAGCATCGAAGCAGACCTGATCGAAGAAGTGGCCCGGATCTACGGATACAACAATATCCCGCGGCGTCCGCCGCGCCATATCGCATCGACGATCTTGCCAGCTCCCATGTATATGATGGAAAAAAAGGCAAGGAGCCGGCTGATCGCGGAAGGATTGCAGGAATGTGTGACATGCGACTTAATTAGTCCTGTTCAAGCTGAAATGGGCGTGGAAAATGCCCTCTCTAAGGAATCGCTCATCTCCGTTCTGCACCCAAGCTCGATCGACCAATCGGTCTTGCGCGCTTCTTTGCTTCCAGGACTTCTTCAAGTTGTCAAATACAACCGAGATCATTCCAATGATCACATCTCTGGTTTTGAAATCGGACGGATCCATTTTAAAGACGGGGAAAACTTTAAAGAGTTTTCGACAGCAGGCATTGTGATGACAGGAAATGCTTCTCCCTATCACTGGGACCCAAAGCCTCGCGAAGTCGATTTTTTTGATCTCAAAGGGATCGTGGAGAACTTCTTGGCGAGCCTGCACATCGGACCTGTTGCCTTCGTGCGCTCCCATCTTCACAATTTCCATCCAGGAAGGCAAGCAAGCATCAAAGTCGGAGACCATACAATCGGCGTGCTTGGCGAGGTGCATCCCAACCACATCCAAAAGCTGGATATCGGCCAAAGGGTCTATTTCGCAGAGATCAATCTCCAAGACGTCTTGCAATTGGCGCCTAAGTTATGCCAGGTCGCCGAGATCAACCCTTATCCTGGTTCGGAAAGAGATTGGACGATTACCGTCTCCGATGAGATGACGATCGCGCGACTTCTTGAGATCATCAATGAAAGTTCCTCGCGCCTTCTGGAACAAGTCTATCTTTTAGATCTTTACAAAAGCGATCAGATCGGCCAAAATAAAAAGAACGTTACATTCCGGTTTTACTATCGCGATCAAAAAAAGACGATCGCTTATGAGACCGTTGAGAAAGAACATGCGCGTCTAACTGAAGCTGTTCAGAAAAAACTAGAAGTCTAATTTTGTACGAGGTCGAACGATGAAAAGCAAACTATATGCTCTCCTAGCTTTAGCAGGATTGGCCCTCAGCGGGTGTAATAACAATAATCCAGACGATGAAGTTCTTTCTCAGCGTTACATCCACAAGTACGGGTATGCTGTTTCCAAAGCAGAATGGGATGAAAGGGATTATCCTGGACAAGTGATCACGAACATGCGCAATGGAGTCACCGTCACCGCGACGTACGAATATGGGATGCTCCATGGACCGACCACCTACACGTTCCCCCACAGCCAGACAGTCGAACATTTCTATCTTTACAACCAAGGCGCCAAGGTCAAAGAGATCCATTACAACCCAATGGGAATGCCTGTACAGGAACGCGTACAGCTCTCTCCTTCCCGTTATGCGATTACCATGTGGTATAACGAAGGAGCTCCTCTTCTAATCGAGGAATTTGTAGGCGACGAGCTGCTCGAAGGACAATACTTCACGGCGTCGAACGAGATCGAGTCGCGCGTTGAAAAAGGCCGCGGCGTCAGACTCCATCGGAACGCATTTGGAACCCTTTTATTTAAAGAAGAGATCGACCAAGGCTTCGCAACAAAAAGAGAGACCTTCTATCCCAATGGGGCTCCTCAGTCGATCGCCCATTACAAACGTGGACTTCTCTACGGAGAAATGAAGACGTTTGCAGCAGGAGGCGAGCCGCTTGCCATTCAAGAATATGTCGATGGAAAGCTTCATGGTCTATCGACCTATTTCAACAATGGAAACAAGTATCTCGAAGTTTCCTATCTCCACGGTCAAAAAAATGGGGTTGAAAAGCACTATGTCGATGGTGAGATCTTGACTCAGGAAGTCATGTGGGAAAATGACCAGCGCCATGGGCCTTCTCTCGTCTATATCGATGGGAATATCGAGCGGACCTGGTACTATGACGGCGAAACGGTCTCCTCTAAAAAATTTGAAGAACTCAGCCAACTTGATGAGATGATCTTCCAGATTTCTCCTGATGTAAAGACCAATCGACGATAAACGTCCACTAAATGGTCTCAATCAAAGATTGATTGAGACCTTTGCTTCAATGAATAAAACAGGATTGTAGTTGACAGATAGAGTATGCGCCGAACTTGATGGCCTGCAGGGAATCCAAACTTAAACGATCATGCACACTACCCACTTTATAGAGAAAAAGGGACCTCCAGTCCGCATCCATTGCTATGTCGATAATCAACGCCTAGTCAATACCGTCCTCGAATACGCTCCTGTCTTTGAAGCGTATATTGAAGCCGATCCGATCAGCGCCTCCACTGCTGAGACCCTTCTTAATTGGCTTTATCAGTTTAGCCGAAAAAAAAAGAGCTCCCCTTTTCCCATTGAACTATTGGCATTAGACCAAGTTTCTCCTTTCCGAAAAGAGGTTTTTGCAACCCTTTGCAAGATCCCCTTCGGGCAAGTAGCCAGTTATGGAGAAGTCGCCCAAAAAATCGGAAATGAAAAAGCTTCCAGAGCTGTTGGCTCAGCATGCGGACGCAATCCATTCCCCTTGATCGTCCCCTGCCACAGGGTGATCGCGGGAGATGGATCTGCAGGAGGATTTTCACTGGATTTTAGGATCAAGCGCGATCTGCTTGCTTTCGAAGCATCCGCTTCTACTAAAACACATACACAAACAACATGAAAAATCGGTTTTTGGCAAGCCCGGTTCGTGCCATAAAGGCACTTCACCTGCTCTGCACTACGAAGGTTCCCCGAACCTTCTCGTGTCTCCGCAGCCAATGACTTTGAGAACTGTCTGCATCGCCCAACTTATTCAAGTTGAGCTGCTTCGACACCGTCTTTGTCTGGCTCAAATTCCTGGCTGCGAAGACTCTTTGAAGGTCCAGTGGCCACGGATGCGCAAGAAGGTCCAGTGGACCTTCGCAGCGAGAAGTGGGTGAAGTGCTCTTGAGCACGAACTGGGAAGAGCAAAGCAGGT
>JAFEGF010000144.1 GCA_018240225.1 Verrucomicrobiota bacterium | reverse complement strand
GCACATAGTTAAATTAACTAGGGCAAACAACAACATGCAAATGGCTCAAAAAAGGGGCGAAAAGCAAACTGTTCTAATTCAGAGAACGTCTCTTAGCAAAAAGCAAGCAAGGATGCCAAATTGCAAGGAGCCCGAAGGGGTACCCGATGCAGGCAACCCCATAGTGGGTTGTCGAAGCAGGGCAACACAGCTAGTTGGCGTTCGGAGCCGATTTTTGCTAACTAACACTTTTATTCATACCCGAATAAGGGATGATCTTGCCGCAATTGTCTTGGATGCGCCTTAATGCCGTCTTAAGATGGTTTTTTTCCTGTTCAGAGAATCCATTCAATGCAATCTCTTCCGCCTTTTCATGCAGAACCCAGATCTTGGCAAGCAGCTCCTGCCCCCGTTCAGTCAGATGGACCTCTCCTGAAGATTCGATGAGATAGCCTTCTGAGATCAAGGGGTCGAACTTAACATGGCCCGTTGCAGCCCCAGCATCGGAGATCAGTTGCTGCCGATTACCTTTGCCTTCGCAATGGAGCATCATCAAAACGATAGCGCTTTCAGCGGTCAACGGCGTACTTTGTTTGAGTAGATGATCGAAAACAGAACGGACCCAGCGCGATGTGCAAAAAAGATCTCTTCCGAAGGACTCTTGGATCTTTTTCGAGAGCATGGACAGTGTGATCTTAATTTTGAGCTCGTAGAGGGAGATCCCCGCTGCAACACCTACATTGAGCGATTCGACGGCCAGGTTCATCGGGATCTGGAGCTTAATGTCTGCCTTGCTGAGGACCTCATCGGAAACACCGTGCGTTTCATTGCCAAAGACAACAGCAAGGGGTTTTTCTGGTAAATCGATCAAAGACTGCACTTGGCTCTCATGGGGCGTCGTCACAACGATCTGATAGCCTTGCTTTTTCAATGCATCGACCGCTTCGCTTGGCGAAGAATAATGGTGGAAATAGGTCGAAAAAACCGTGCCGCGAGAAGCATCGATCGACTTTTGATAGAAGCAATCGCTCTCAGAATCGGTGGCAAAAAAATGGTCGATCCCAAAGGCTTTTCCCGTCCGGATGACCGTGCCTAAATTACCCAGATCTTTGACCCCGTCGAGCAGGACGACCATCTCATGGGAGATCTTTCCAGGCGGATTGGGGAAATGGGCAATGCCGATAAAGGGAACAAGGAAATTTTTTTCGACAATTTTCTTTAATATCCCGTCAGAGACAAAGAAGACCTGCACTCCCTTTTCCCTCAACTGCGAAATAAAGGGATCAAGCAACGTCTTGTCATGCGCAAAGACACATTCAAGGCGGCTTGGGCTGTCTAAGACCCATCGGATCTGCTCCTTGCCTTCGACTAAACACCGCCGCTGCGCAAGCCTCTCTTTTGCAGAATGCAGGCTTCGCGCATAAACGACCTTTTCATGCTTGATCGAATCAATATACTCGTTTTTTTCCATGGACGTCCAACAATAATTTAAATCCTATAATACTTCTTTTTTGGCATGGTTTTGTTGTAATAACAACCATTTCCAAATCGGAATCACCAAAATCTGAAATCCATCCATTTCGATCGTATCATTTTCATTTTCCGTAAGAATAATTCCATTCTTTAAATCATAGGCTCTCATGGCTTCCATCAGTCCTTCAATCTCTCGATTTTTTACATCAAGGTTTGAGAGACTTGTCGTTACTTGGATGGCTTGAACAATCCGATTTCCTTCTCTCATGACAAAATCGCACTCTTTCTTGTCCTTATGAAAATAGATTTCATTTTTCTGCATTCTAAGATGGAGAAATACCACATTCTCTAAGAGGCGTCCTCGGTCTTCACTCACTCGAAATCCGGTTGTTCTAATCAGAGCTGGATCAATCATATAGCATTTCTTATTGGATTGAATTTGCTTTTGGAGGGAGTGGCTGTAACGGCAGATAAAAAAGCAGAGATAGCACTGCTCCAAGTAATCACAATAATTTGCGATGGTATGAGGGCTGCTTACTCCAACAGTTTTAGCCAGGTTTGTGTAACTAAATTCTTTTCCTATGTTGCTCGCTAAATAGTAAACTGTTTCCCGTAACGCTTTCTCATCCTGAATTTTGTAGCGAACAATGATGTCTCTATAGAGAATCCCTTCCAACAAGTCTTTTAAATATTCTGTTTTTTCAAACTCTACATATTCAGGAATCCCTCCGTTTTTTAAATAATTTGAAAAATGGCGCAGGATCATGCCAACATCGGTTGTCGATAGAGCTTTTTTAGAAAACGCTTCGGGATAATTATGGCGTACAATTTCGAAAAAAGAGAGTGGAAACACCTCCAATTGAATATGCCTACCTGTTAAATGCGTCCCCAATTCCTTGCTCAAGAGCCTTGCATTCGATCCAGTGATATAAATCTTTTTCCCCTGCTCATACAGCCTTCGGACAAAACGCTCCCAACCTTCAATGTTCTGGATTTCATCAAAGTAGAACCTAGGCTGATCCCCGAACAACTCGATGAATACCTCTAGCAACGTTTGAAAGTCGCTTACTTGGAACTGCACTAGCCGTTCATCATCAAAGTTAAAGTAGTAATCTGCATAGTCATTTTCCTTGACCAATTCCAACTGCAGCATACGTTGGATAGTCGATTTACCGGATCTTCGGATTCCACTGAGAATAATGATATTTGGATCGCTTGCAAAACGCTGGATCGTTTCTGTCACTGTGCGGCGATAAAAATTCTTTGGGGTTCGATATTTAAGTTGATCCATTATGATCTGCTTGAGAATCTCCCGATCCATATTCCCTCTCTTTATCCCTCCATTGTACAACACAAACCGTGCATTGTCAACACACGGTTTTTTAGCTAACCGTGCATCACTAAAACAGAATATTTCAAAACATTAATTATTAACCATTTGCAACAACAAAGCAATCGCATACAGACTTTGCAAACTCTTCGTAAAAGTTCAAAACAACACCCACGGCAAGAGTTTCTTTTTACTGTTATACCGAAACAACCTGAAGAATCTGGAATTTGGCAAGGTTGGTTCCCAGACCCGTTCACCGGCCCAGTTCGCAGCCAAGCTTGCTTCACCTGCTTTGCTTTCCAAGTTCGTGCCCAAGGGCACTTCACCTGCTCCTTACTGCGAAGGTACACCGTACCTTCTCGTGCGTCCGAAGCCTCATTCCTTTTGGTTTTTGACAATTCGATTTGAGAATGGTATCGTATTAACATTTTACACCCTGAAGAATCCTATGACAGAACAAACCTTGAGCGACCAGCTGCCCAAAGCCTACGATCCGAAGCTTACCGAAGAGAAATGGTACCAATTTTGGGAAGAAAAAGACTTTTTTAAAGCCGACAGCCATTCTGCAAAGCCCGCGTACTGCATCTCGATCCCACCTCCTAATGTCACTGGTGTCCTGCATATGGGCCATGCCCTTGTCGACACATTGCAAGATATCCTGATCAGATGGAAGCGGATGTCCGGATTCGAAGCCTTATGGGTCCCCGGGACCGACCACGCCGGGATCGCAACACAGACTGTCGTTGAAAGGCAATTGATCGCTTCGCAGAACAAGCGGCGCAAAGACTTTTCCAGAGAGGAGTTCCTGCAGCATGTCTGGGACTGGAAAGAGAAGAGCGAATCGCAGATCTTGGGCCAGCTGAAGCGGCTTGGCTGCTCCTGCGATTGGTCCCGCTTGGCCTTTACGATGGATGAAAAGCGGAACCGCGCGGTCCGCACGACATTTAAAAAATTATTCGACAAGAACTTGATCTACCGGGGCGACTACCTCGTCAACTGGGACCCTGTCACCCAGACAGCCTTAGCCGACGATGAGGTCGAATACGAAGAGAAGAACGGCTCGATCTGGTACTTCCGCTATCCCCTTGAAGACAAGACCGGCCACGTGATCATCGCGACGACGCGGCCCGAAACGATGCTCGGCGATGCGGCCTTGGCCGTTTCCCCTCATGACGACCGTTACAGCGACCTCGTGGGAAAAAATGTCATTCTGCCGATCATGAACCGCCCGATTCCGATCATTGCCGACAGGCACGTCGATCCCGACTTCGGCACGGGCGTTGTCAAAGTTACGCCTGCCCACGATCCCAACGACTATGAAATGGGACTAACCCACCAGCTTCCCCAGATCAACATCATGACTCCCGACGGCAGGATCAATGAAAACGGCGGCAAGTTTGAAGGGATGGCAATGGCGGAGGCCAGAGCTGCTGTCATCGAAGAAATGCAAACCCTTAAACTCGTCGAAAAGATCGAGCCTCACAAAAATCGCGTCGGCGTTTCCTACCGCTCGAAAGCAGTCATTGAGCCTTATCTCTCGAAGCAGTGGTTTGTGAAGATGAGCGGCTTTAAAGACCATTTGCGCAGCATGGTCGAAGAGAAAAAAGTCCGTTTGATCCCCTCAAATTGGGAAAACACCTATTTCCATTGGATCGATAACTTGCGCGATTGGTGCATTTCCCGCCAACTCTGGTGGGGACACCGGATCCCGATCTGGTACCGTAAGGACAACCCTGAACAGATGGTCTGCTACGATGGCGGCGATCTACCGCCTGAAGTGCGCAGCGATCCCGATGCGTGGGAGCAAGATGAGGACGTCCTCGATACCTGGTTCTCCTCTGCCCTTTGGCCGATGAGCATCTTAGGCTGGCCCGATGAGACTGCCGACCTTAAGAAATTTTATCCGAACTCGACCCTCATCACCGGCCACGATATCCTATTCTTCTGGGTCGCCCGGATGATGCTGATGGGCGACTACATGATGGAAACCCCTCCGTTCCCGGAGACTTTCTTGCATGGACTGATCTATGGCAAGTCGTATTGGCGGCAGAACAAGGATGGTTCGATCGCCTACGTCTCTGCACAGGAGCGTTTAGCATTCGATCTCGGACAGCCTCTGCCTCCCAATGTCCACTCCAAATGGGAAAAGATGTCCAAGTCGAAAGGGAACATCATCGATCCGCTCGAGATCATCGACACCTATGGCACCGATGCGATGCGGATGGCCCTTTGCGCAAGCGCAACCCATGCGCGCCAGATCGATCTCGATCGGCGCCGCTTTGAGGAGTTTAAGAACTTTACGAATAAAGTCTGGAACGGCGCACGCTTTGTCTTCATGAACATCGAATCGCTGACTGCAGAACAATTTGCAACAGGGATCGACCTCAATACCCTAGCGCTCGAAGACAAATGGATCATCTCGCTGCTCAATAGGACGGTCCAAGATGTGAACAAGCACCTTGCCGACTACGCCTTCGACCGCGCTGCGATGACAGCCTATGACTTCTTCTGGAAAGAGTTCTGCGCTTACTATGTGGAACTGGTCAAGCCGATGCTCTTTGGAAAGATCGGAACGGCGGAACAGAAGGCGACCAAGCAAAAGATCTTATGCATCGTCCTGTCGAATGCGATCCGTCTGATGCACCCGATGGCCCCTTTTATCACGGAAGAGCTTTTCCAAATCCTCAAAACAAAGCTCTCTTGTGCTAAAGAGCCTTCAGGAATCGATCCATATACGGCAGAAACGCTGAAGGCCTTGTCTGCCTCTGCATGCATCGTTTCAGACTATCCGAAAGTGGTCCGCCCCCAAGACATCAATCCTGAGATTGAAAAGACCTTTTCTTTCCTCGATCAGATCGTCTATGCGGTCCGCAACATCCGCGCAGAGATGCAGCTTCCTCCCAATGTCACCACCGACCTGTTCATCCATACATCCAAAGTCGATCCAGATCGGCACATTGTGGAAAAGAACCTCACGATCATCAAAGCGCTTGTCCGCGTGAACTCGATCAATATTTCAGAAACAGAACAGGAACACCGCCTCAGCGCAAATGCGATCGTCGGCAACTTAAAGCTCGTTGTGCCTCTGCCGGATGAGCTGAAAGAAAAAGAGAAGCTCCGCCTTCACAAAGAACGGGACAAGCTGATCGGCCAGCAAAACGGGATGCGGCAGCAGCTGGCAAATGAAGATTTCGTTGCAAAAGCTCCTGTCCAACTTGTCGAAAAACTGAAAGCAAACCTCGCCCAATCGGAAAAAGAATTGGCCGAGGTCATGAAAAAGCTTAATGATCTAGGTTAATTTAAACCGTAGCAAGAAGCTCCCCATTTTATGAATTGGGAGCTTCCATTTTC
>JAFEGF010000143.1 GCA_018240225.1 Verrucomicrobiota bacterium | reverse complement strand
CTTTGGCGTCATAGGTGTAGTTAGCTTGTTGCCCGAGGCTATTGGTCTCGGAAAGCAGGTCGCCCCTTTCATTGTAGGTCTTGAACAAGGTGTAGGCATGGTTGGACTGAGAATCGTAGATGATCTCTTCTGCAACATGGCCAAATGGATCGTAGATGAGCTGTGTCTTTTTAAGAAGCTTTTCAACGCCTGCTTCAGCATAAGTCTCGATGATCCACTCCGGCATGTGGAGGAAAGGGACTGAATTCCGTAAGATATAGGTCGTGATCCTCCTTTGGGTAACATCAGAGAGGTCTTCCTGGTTTTCGCTGGATCCATCGTCGGATATTTTTTTGACGAGGTTATAGCAGTCGTCATAGAGATAAAATTCTCGTAAGAGGACCCTATCATGGCCTTTAGTCAGTTTCGATGCGATGAGATTAGTCGATGGAAGATAGGTAACGCTGATGGTTTTGCCATTTTGAGCCTCTTCGGTAAGAAGCAGGTTTCTACCGTCTTGTGAAAATGTCCTCTTGGTGATGTAGGTCTGGAATCCGCCGTCTCCTGTGATGTCTCCGCTAAACTGTTCTACGATGGGATTGCCGAATGGATCATATGCGTAGGATCTTTTGTAGAGAAGGTTGTGATCTGCATCCCTTTCTTCAATAGCCTCTAGCCATTGATTTTCATTCCAGAGGAAAAGTTTTTCTTTTTTCAGATTGCGATGTTGATCGTAGTTTTGGATGCACGTGATGAAAAGGTATTTAGAAAAATGGTAAACAATCGAGCTTCCATCGGTAAAGGTCACAGTTGTCGTTCCTTCTTTTCGTCCCGCAACAGGAGGAGAATAGTCGAATTGATAAGCTGGAACATAAGTGTCATTTTCACCGACTGGCAGGTTGAGCTGCTGGACGCGGAGGTGGCCATCCTCTCCAAATGGGGCGTAGGAAAGCTTAAATACGTGGTCTTTCGAGTTGTAACTCTCAAGGACGAACCTCGGAGAAAACCCTGTGGTTTCATCGCAATAGTACGAGCTGTCCACTTTGCCCAGCAGAAAAGGACTCAAAACGCCGCGGTTCATCTTAACAGTGTTCTTCTTAGAAACTTTTTGACGCAGACCGTAGAACTCTTTATTGACGCGATGATAATCGTAACGGGTTTTTTGGCCCGAGGAGGTGGAAAAGGTGTTGTAGGTTCCATCAAAGGCTTGATGGTAAAGGATCGAAGCATAGACGTGCCGCTCATCTGGGCTTAGGCTTTCAATGAGGATTTCTTGTTTCTCAGGTCGATATTGGTAGCGGATGACCTTTCCATTAGGCAGGACCTCCTTTTCAATCACAAAGGGGGTAAAGTATTTTGCAGAGAGGCTCTTGCCTTGCTGCTTGTAGTGACGGACTGTTCCATCGGGGAAATACAGGTTAAAACGGGTTTCGTTATCAGCACAGGAAAACCGGATGTTGCGCAGATCGTACTGTCCGCTTGGCGTATGCCCGTTGGTGTTGGTAAAACCGTAAGGAAAAGAAGCAAGAGAGGATGAAAATGGAGCTTTGCGATCGACGATAAATTCTGTGATTACTCCATTTTTTTCCCGCAGCCTGACGATATAGCTTGGGCCTTTCTTGACCTCAAGATGCAGATGAGAAAGATAGACCCATCCTCGATAGTTCTTATTGACAGAGCTGAATAGTAGGATTTCCTCCCACTTTTCGAAAGGTGTGCAATTTTGCGGGACAGGGTATCTTCCTAAGACATAAGGAGCGATGTAGGTACGCTGTAAAGAGAGAGGCGCTGCGCCTGCTGCCACCAAGTCTACGTGAGTTAAGCAGACTTGTCCGCTTAAAGGACTGATCAAGTTTGCAATGAGATAGGGTGTTTCTTGGGTCAGCGCTGCAATCTGTTCGGCGCTCGATAGAGGAGCTCCTTCCTCTTCCGGTTCTTCAGAAAATAGGAATGACCATGCAAGAACAAACAGAGATAACAAGATACGCATGGAGTTTTCTCCGAATTGAAAAAACGCGGGAAGACAATGTTAGTGGAAAAAAATTGATTATAGCAATAGGAATTGCTGACAACTTTCTTTAGCCCTTGCGTTAAATCATATTTTTCTGAAAAAATTTTACTCTTACTTTATGCTAAAGTATGAGGACAACGCCAATGAAATTCGCATTTTTGGAACAGCTCCCCCAATCTCCAGCAACTGCGCATGAACCGATCGTCCCTATCGATGGAACCCACTTGCTGTGGAAAGAGAAGAAAATGCTCCACTTCTGCGGACAGGACACGCTTGGGCTTTCCCAGCAAAACGATCTGAAAAAAAATGCGATGAAGTACCTGCTCCAATTCGGCATTGGGACAACGATCTTCAACCATCCCAGAGAATGCCTACCTTGCCAACAGCAGCTACAGGACAGGCTTGCAGGAATGCTCGGAATGACGCAAACCTTTTTCCTACCCAGCCGATTTACTGGGCTTTCAATCCTTATTTCTCGACTGACACAGCCAAACTCCCTTGTATTTGTCGATGAAGGATGCCATCCTCTCCTTTTAGAGATCATCGACTCTAAAAAAACACAAGTGGTCCGATTCAACCACAATGATCCCGTCCACTTGGAAGAATTGCTGAAGACAACCGCGCACCTGGATCCGTTTTCTAAAGTGATCTTCACCGAGTCGCTGTTCGCTTCAAGCGGAGATATTGCTGCATTGGAGGAGATCATCCTCATTGCGCAAAATAGCCAGTCTATTCTCATTGTAGATGATTCATTGGGCTTTGGAATGAAAGGCGACGACGGCCTTGGACTTGCTGCCCAGCGCGGCGGGATCGATTGCATCATCGCTAGCTTTGCCCAGTCTTGCGGCATCCCGGCAGCATTCATTGCCTGCAACAAAGAATTGAGCGATTACCTGATGGGCGCTTATCCTTATTGGCAGGAACATCCTGTTTCGATCCCGACGCTCGGAACAATCGACGCGGCCCTTGAATGGATCCCGCAGATGGAAGGAGAACGTCGGCAATTGGAACACCGCTGCCATTGGCTGCTGCTGCAGTTGAACAAGCTCGGCTTTCCTGTCCATCGCTCTCACGGACACGTGATCACCTTAAGCTATCAAGAAGAAGAGGAAGCTGCTTCGATTTGGCAAAGCCTAATAGAACGGGAGATCCTTTGCGAAATGATTTCAGAGCCTTCTTCCGGCGCAGTCCGCTGCAAGCTGCGCTTTACGGTCAACGTCCTGCATACGCCCGAAGATTTGAACCGCCTTTACCAAGCGCTGCAGATCTGCGTTAAAGATGCTGCGCAGACCATTGCTGTGCAACATCCTTAGATCGGGCAATGCACTGGTCGACAGAAACTCCGCTTAAGTAATTGCCCACAAATCGGAACCGGGGCAGCTTTTCTGTAAGATCTTTTTCTAGTTTGGCCATCATATCCAAATGGCCCACTCCATATTGCGGAATAGCATTGATCGCCAGCTTGTAGGAAATAGCGTCTGGCAATTTCGTGATCCCCAAATGCCGCTTTATCCCTTGAAGGGCGTTCTCGATCATCGAATCCCGAGAAAGCCCACGATCTTCAAGTTTAATCGTCAGCCGCGTTTCAAAAGGGCGTTCGTTATGCTGCGGAAACACGGACGAATCGAAGACGACTCCCAGGATGTCCTCTTTGGAATAGGTCGAAGTGAGATAACCAAAGCCTTCAACAGGAAGGACATTCTGCGTGTAGCCCACATTGATAACGGTCACGCTGCACGATTTCACCTTGGACAATTTCTCAGAGTGCTCTGGTGATAGGGATCTTAAAAGATAGCCCGTTTGAGCAACGGGAAGAGCGCAAAAAAGGACATCGGCTTTGTACACTTGGTCGCTTGCGACCACTTCCACTTCAGAGCCCAGGTCTTTGATCGCGGTCACTTCAGAACGATACCGCACGTCTGCCGGCGCCTTGCGGACAAGAGTCTTGATGATCTGCTCGATCCCGCCATTTAGCGAATACATCGCTGAAAGGGGAAGTTCAGGAATCGTGGGGGAGAACTTCGATTGTTTCCGCTTTTCCTTAAGTGCGATCCAAAATCCTTTAGTAACTGATCCATGCTCTTCCTCCCAGCGTTTAAGGGTAGGAAAACAGGAACGCACGGAAATATAGCGGCAGTCCCCTCCGAAAATTCCTACGACCATCGGATCGAAAAAAAGACGCGCGACATCTTCATTGAACCGCCGCGCTACAAAATTCCATACGGTCTCATCGCCATACTGAACCGCTTTTTTCCACTCGGTGAAAAGCGCTGGCAAGAATCCTTTTGTCAAAGGAGAAAGCAAAAAAGAAACAGGATTTCTTGGAAACCTCAAAAGCCGGTCCTTTACCCAAAGGTACCGATGGTGGGGTCTTTCTTCCGACCAAACGATCTCTTCGTCTAAGCCTAGCTCATGCAACAGACTAACGATCGAAGGAGATTTATCGACTTTAAAAGTACGCGGTCCTTTTTCAAAAAGAAATCCGGTGCTAAGATCGGTATGCAGCCAACCGCCTGGCCGCTCTGATTTCTCTAATATCATGATGTCAAGTGGAACAGAAGATTTGCTCAAGTACCAAGCGAGCGAAAGACCTGATATGCCCGCTCCCAAAATTAATACGCGTTGTTTTTGCATGCTATCGTTTGGTGCAAGTTTGTTGGGTATGAATTTTAAGCTACGGAGCCTTTTAAATGAAAGAAGAGATCGTCAGCTACTTAAAATCATTGCGCGATGCGATCATCGCTGAATTTGAGTCCCTTGAGCCTGCCGCCCGCTTTGAAAGGACCTGCTGGAACTATCATAACGGATCCGGCGGCGGAGAGATGTCGGTTATCCGAGGCGATGTTTTTGAGAAGGCCGCCGTCAATTGGTCTGGCGTCTCGGGAGACCGTTTTCCAATGGCAGATGGCGAAGGATCATTTTTTGCCACAGGAGTCAGTCTAATCACCCACATGCGCAATCCCCACGCTCCCACTGTCCATTTTAATATCCGCTACATCGAAACAGAAAAGAGAAGTTGGTTTGCAGGAGGATATGATCTGACGCCGATGGGATTTCCCTATGAAGAAGACACCCTCCACTTCCACCAAGTCGCTCAAAGCGCATTGGATCCCTTTGGTAAAGAGATCTACCCTGCTTTTGCACAAAGCGCGAAGGAATATTTTTTTATTCCCCACCGAAAAAAAGAGCGGGGAGTCGGCGGGATCTTTTTCGACCACTACAACACCGGCGATGTCGAAAAAGACATGCAGCTATGGAAATCGGTCGGGAACACCTTTGCGGAGACGATCATGCCGATCTACCGCAAGCGGATTTCCACCCCCTATACCGAAGAGGAAAAAGAGGTCCAGCAGCAGCTAAGGGCCCACTACGTCGAGTTCAACCTCCTCTATGACCGGGGAACAAAGTTCGGATTTCTATCAGGAGGCAATCCTGAGGCGATCCTTTGCTCAATGCCCCCACTTGCGAAGTGGTAGCTGGGTTAACTGAGTTCTTTCAGGGCTTCAGCTAGCTGACCAACCGCCCAATCGATCTCCTCTTGCGTGATGACAAGCGGAGGAGCCAGCCGGACGACGACTTCGTGGGTCTCCTTGGCAAGGATTCCTCTTGTCATCAGTTTTTCACAGACGCTGCGCGCCGATGCTTTTTTCGGATCGATCACAACACCGACCCATAGTCCTTTTCCTCTTACCTCTGAGACCAAGAGGCTTTTCAAGTTTTTGAGCTTCTGCATCAAATAGACGCCCAGATCACGGCTCTTCTCCACTAAATTTTCTTCGAGGAGTACCTTGATCGCTTCAAGGCCGACTGCTGCTGCCAGAGGGTTGCCGCCGAACGTCGATCCATGGCTTCCCGGATTGAAAACTTCCATCACTTCCCGTTTGGACAAAAACGCAGACACTGGCAGCAGCCCCCCTCCGAGCGCCTTTCCCAGGACCAATCCATCAGGCTGGACCCCCTCATGCTGAAAAGCGAACATTTTTCCTGTGCGCCCAAGACCAGATTGCACTTCGTCTAAGATCAGCAGAACATTGTGGCGTTTGCAAACTTCAGAAACTTCTTTCAGCCATCCGGCTGGCGGCAATACGATTCCAGCCTCGCCTTGGATCGGCTCGACAAGGAAAGCGCAGGTGTTCGGAGTAATCGCCTTTTCAAGGGCGGACGCTGACCCGAACGGGATCAT
>JAFEGF010000142.1 GCA_018240225.1 Verrucomicrobiota bacterium | reverse complement strand
CGTGCGCGCCTGGGAGTCAACTACAAGCAAATCCCGGTGAACCGTCCGAAGTGTCCTTTCCACAGCTATAGCAAAGATGGCGCGATGCGCGTTGAGAATGTCTCCGATCCGGTCTATGCGCCAAACTCTAAAGGAGGGCCCAAAGCGGATGGGCAACGCTATCCGCATGTGGAGGTGTGGGATGCAACCGGCGAATTTGTTCACGCAGCTTACACGTTACGAAAAGACGATGATGATTGGAGCCAGGCAGGCGACTTGGTCCGCAAAGTCATGAATGATGCCCAACGGGAGCGTCTTGTGTCCAATGTTGTGGGGCATTTGAAGAACGGGGTGTCGGAACCGGTATTGCAAAGGGCATTTGAATACTGGAGCCATATTGATAAGGATGTTGGGGAGCGGATCAAAAAAGGGGTCAAAGGAAAATAGGAAGCTGTTAACAGCCTATGAGCCTATCCGCAATCTAGAGAAAAACTTGGCACGGATCTCAAGCAAAGGTATGTGTAAATCTTAGCTTATTTCTCATTAATAATATGTTTTAGAAGGTCGGCATCCTGCAATAGTTCAATATCTTTTTCAGAAGGGGGCCTAAAATTGGAGAATAGCTAGTATTTTTCAAGCCAATCACCTATAAGGATTTAAATGAAAAATTCGGAGCTTCTCGGAGAAGCCGGTTCAGTCAAAAGTTCGCAACATAACTAGTAAGAGGAGCCAAGCCATGGAAGTAGCCCGCTTAAAATACCCTTACTCTAAGTTTTGGCTCATTTTTTGGGCGATTTTTTTTCTGCCGATTGCCTTAGTCCTCTTAAGCCGTTTAGAATCCGTTTCGTCGACCTCTATACAGAAGTGGAAATATAAAGGAGATCGATTTTGGCTTTATTTCTGGGCTATTCTATTTTTTCCTATTGCTATTTTGCTGCTGATCCTGAATGGGGTCTTAGTCAAAAATCGCCGTCGTCATTAATGTGTTTCTCAGTAATAGAAATAGTTTTTGCTTCCATGCTAATTTTTTTGCAGCCCGTAAAAAGTAGAGGAAAAATTCATGCTTTCTTCTAGTCCAATTTCGCAGTACTTGTTCCAAGATCCCAGCATTGGACAACCTTCCTGCTTCATTGACGAGATTCCATTCTTCGATAACCCTTCTTCCTGCATCGCTCATTACGAAAACACCTCTTGGGCGCAAAAAGCGCTTTATATCATTGAAAGCTATGGAACCTTTTTCCATTGTCTCTTGAATAAGATCTATTTGATTTTTTATGGAATCGAAGATCAAATGCATTCATTGACAGTTCCGCCAGAGGAGGGTTTTTTTAGAAGAAGACTTGTTGTTTGCCTTCATGGACTTGGCGACAATCCTTCCCAGTTCAAAAAGCTTATGGATGAGATGGAAAACGAAGATCTTTCCGAGACGGACTTTTTTATTCCCGAAATTATTGAACATGGAAGGGCAAGATTAGACGATATGGTCAGCCCCATTCTAGAAACCATTGGGACTTGGGCTCAAACGGCAGGCGATAAAGAGCTTGTTCTAGTTGGCACCTCTAATGGAGCAAGGATTGCAAGGGCCATTGAAGCTGAGCTGATCCATTCAGAACGGGTCGGAAACATCCGACGGGTCAAATTTGTATCGATTGTAGGCGCCTGCAAGGGCTCTTCGCTGGCCAATTTAACGGCTTTGGGCCATCAATTGGGTTTATCTTCGCTAATGTCATATTTTGTTGCTGAAAACATTATCGAAGAAATGCCAACAACCTCTGAGCGCAATGCGCAATTGAATCGTCGATGGGAAGAAGCTAGGCAAAGGCCGAATGCGCCCAGAACCGATTATACATTTATTGCCTCGCCTCACGACTGGTTGGTCCCTAATTTTGATTCAACTCTCATGGAAACAAATGCTGAACGAAGCCGTTATGCGCTTATTCCCGGCCAGGGACATTGCAGCATCGTCAATGCATCTGCTAAAGCCATTGCTTCCATCATTTTAAATCCTGCTTCTATACTGTGACCGCTTGAGATCAAGGTTTCGTCTGTCGGAACGCTACGCTATGATCATTTGTAATTGACAGCTAATTAATATATTATTTATGTGTCAATTTATGATGAAAACACTGCTATCTATACTTTTCTGCGGGGTCATGTTTATTGCTGGTTGCTCAGCCGCTCCAGATGAGGAGTTTTCATTGGAAGGGGGCATTGCCGGTCTATGGAAATGCAGGGATCAAAACTCAGATAAACCTCGAAGCCTGGTAGCCATCTATAAATATCAAGACATGTATTATGGAAGGATGTTGGGTACGTACGATCCTGATGGGAAGTTCAATGACACAATACTAGAAAAGAAAGACAGAGCGCCTGGCATCGCAGGGAACCCTCCTTACTGCGGAATGGATTTTGTCTATGATCTGAAAAAAGCGCAAAATAGCGACAAGTATAAGGGTCGAATTATCGATCCTCAGAAAGGCAATATTTACAGGGTTGAAATGTGGCTTGAGGGCGACAACATCCTTATTCTTCGCGGGAAGGTTTGGATCTTCGGAAAAAATATCCCGTGGCAGAAAGCTTCTAAAAGCGACCTCCCCAAAGGTTTTTCAATGGCAGACATCAAAAAATTTAAACCTGAAGTTCCTCAACCCAAATAAATCGTCCTCGCAGGATCTGATCAGCGCGGATCTCTTTGAACCTATCTCAGTAACAAGTTTTAGTCGATTTACGGGATTATTTTGTCCGAATTTTGATCTAGGGCCTGTCGTCAATTCAGGTTTCGTTGATTTTTCGGTTCAAAAGAACCGAAAAATCAACGAAACCTGAATTGACGACAGGCCCTAATAACCAGAAACTCGACTGAAACTTTTTACTGAGATAGGTTCATCTAGTAAAATTTTACAAGATATGCAAACCTCATGAAAATTAAAGATAGTAACGGCGGTACATAATGGCAGCATATTCGAAGCTCTCTCTGTTATCACTTTGCAGTTTGTTCTGTCTTTCGTTGTTTGGCGAGGAGGTCGAACATCAATCGGGCCACCCCATGCGCATTGCGGGCCGCCATATTGAACCGGGAGGAATCGGCTACAGCGAAGGGTATACGACGCTGGAAGGTTTTTTCTCTCCTGTCAATCCTTTTAACGATGCCTGGGTCCCTTTTTTAGACCTCCGCGGACATATTTTCAATGATGGAAAATTTGCAGCAAACGCCGGCACCGGAATGCGATATATTGCTTGTTCCCGTGTGTGGGGCGTTAATGCCTACTACGACTATCGCAATACAAATCGGCACCACTACAACCAGGTCGCGGCAGGGCTGGAATCGCTTGGCAAAGTGTGGGACTTCCGGATCAATGGCTATCTTCCGGTCGGAGGAAAAAGCAGTCCCTTTTGGGGGCATCATTTTGATCATTTTAAAGGTAACTATGCTTATCTTTTCGGAAAAAAGGAGTTTGCTCTCAAGGGAGCCAATGCGGAAACTGCGGCGCATATCAATGTGGCAAAGAACATCGATTTCACGATTGCCATGGGACCCTACTATCTGACCGGACATGGCGCCACGGCTTGGGGCGGCGAGGCAAGAGTGGAATTTGATCTTTTTGACTATTGCAAGTTGGAAGGGTTCACATCGTACGACTCGAACTTCCGATGGACGGGCCAAGGGCAGTTCAGCATTGTGATCCCCTTTGGAGGAAAGCGAAAAATTTATAAGAGAGGATGCCAATCTTGGTCGACAGCTTTAGCGCTGGCCAAACGCAGCGTCCAGCCGATCAACCGGTTCGAGATTATCCCTGTCGATCGGAAAAAGGCAAAGTCCAAGGCGATCGATCCATCGACTGGAAAGCCTTATGTCTTCTGGTTTGTCAACAATACAAGCCATTCAAAGGGGACATTTGAGTCCCCTTTCCCGACGTTGATCGCTGCCCAAAACGCATCCGGGCCTAATGATGTCATTTATGTTTTTCCGGGAGATGGGACATCAACCGGGATGGATGCAGGGATAGTGCTAAAAAATAATCAACGCCTCTATGGAGCAGGGCTTGGTTACACGTTGTCTACAGCGACAGGACAGATGTCGATTCCGCCGCTAGCAGTCGGATTGCCGAAATTGACGGCATCCTTGGGAAGCTCAGTTGTAACGGTTGCCGACAATAACTTCATTTCCGGCCTTCACATCACGGCTGATGCGAACGCGGTCTTCAACGGAAGCTATTGCATTGGATCGTTCTCCGGTACAACGAGAAATCTTTTCGTCTCCCAGAACACGTTGATTGCAAACAACGGGGCTGCTGGAATTATTCCTAATATGCCTACTGCGGAAGTAACCATTCTTAGCAATACGATCCATTCTGCCGACGATCAAGGCACCTTTGGTGTCTATCTTGCGAATACAAGCGGAGGCGGCTTCTACAATATTGCGGACAATACGATTACCCATTTTCAAAATATGACCCTTACTCCGTTCAATATTCCTAGTGGAACAGGAATTTCAGTGGTCGTCCAGAATCAAAACAGCGTGATTGCTTCTGTCTCCGGTAACCTGATCTCCGATTGCACCGGACATGCGATAAACTTCAATGCATTGGGAACGAGAACGCCTATTCTCTATGCTAATATTACTGGAAATCATCTCGAAGGAGTCCCTTTAACAGGCGTAGGAACTTTCATATTCTCCGATGATAACGCCATGACTTCATTTGAGGTATCGAACAACCGTACTAACGAGTTCGTGTTCGGCCTCATTGCGCAGGCTGAGGGCGACTCGACGATGACAGGGACGATCCAAAATAACGTTCTATCGAATGGGCCCCTTGGAAGCGGAATTATTCTCAATACGAACTTTGCCACGGGATCCGGATCAGCGAAAGGAACCTTTAAGGTGATTTCGAATGATGTGTCCCGTTATGGCGATGCGCAAGGGATTGCAACAGCTGCCAAAGGCTCCTCAACAATGATTGCCACCATTGAAAAGAACTATGTCCATGAGATCGGCAAAGCAGGCTTATTCTTGCAAGGATTTGGTTTCTCCAATACGAATGTTGTAGTCCTTGATAACATCATCGATGGCAATAATGGAGGGATGGAAGTTGATGCTTTTGAAGATTCAACGGTCAGTCTTGTCATGCAAAGGAATACCATTACTAACAACAACGGAGCCGGCCTTTTCGGAAGCCCTAAATCAAATGGCCTTGCTATATACGATGTTGTCGGCAATACCTTCATGAACAACAATATCATGAACTTGAATAGCGGATCGGCTCTTACGATCATTCCGGAAGACGCATCAAATGTCTGCCTGCGTTTGGAATACAATCAATCCACTCTGGAGGCTACAACGCCGGATTACTACCTTCATAACACGGGAACTGGCCTGTTCAACTCAGAGCCGATTGTCTACAATACAGGGGAGATCGATCAAGCTGGGATAACGTATGTTCCTGCAGGTTCTTGCGGCCCTTAAGGGTTAATTCACTTGGGGATCGTGGGGATCGGCTTTGCCCCTTTTGCGTTGAGCTTGATGGCCCAAACGGAATCGGAAGAGCAAATGAAGAGGATGTTGTTGTCTTTGCCGCCAAAGGTCAAGTTGGCGGTTTCTTTGGGCATTTTTATTTTGCCGATCAGTTTTCCGGAGGGGTTGAAGACCTGGACCCCATCGAGGGCGCCGACATAGATATTGCCCGATCCATCAAGGCGCATCCCGTCTGGAAAACCGGGTGAGACGACGGCGAAGAGCGTTTGGCTGCCGAGCTTTTTCCCCCCTTCCAAAACAGGATACTGGTAGATGGCGTGGGCGTTGTTTTCGTAGTAGGTGCGCGGCGCTTGGATGGCTGCGCTATCGATCACATAGAGGATCGATTCGTCAGGTGAAAAAGCGATCCCGTTCGGCATTTTTAGGTCTTGGATGATCGCTTGCAGATCGTTTGTCTTCGGATCAAATCGGTAAACATTGTTGGGAAGGTAGCTTTCCTGGGGGAACTGGAGGCTTCCGTAGCTGGGGTCGGTGAACCAGACGGTCCCGTCCGATTTCACCACTAGGTCGTTGGGTGAGTTGAGAGGTTTACCTTGGTAAAAACCGACTAAGGTTTTGACGATCCCGTCAAGTCCAGTGATCGAGACGCGCCTGCCTGTGGTCTCCGCTGTCAGAAGGCGTCCTTGCAAGTCGAGCGTTTGGCCGTCGGCGATGTTGGATGGGTGGCGATAGACGACGGGCTTGCTCCAGGAAAGGGGAGTGATCGTATTGTAAGGCTTGATCCCATGCCAGCGCATGATCAGGATATTGTCGTTGATCTGATCGG
>JAFEGF010000141.1 GCA_018240225.1 Verrucomicrobiota bacterium | reverse complement strand
TTTCCTTCTGATGGGAAGTCTTATCTTCCAAGAGCCGTATCTTTAGCGCAGCATACGCATCCCGCGCAGAGTGGTTGTCACGCAAATAATCTCGGAACAACAGGTTCAGTTCGATTTCCGGATGCCCTTCTTCATAGACATGGAGGTTGGCGTCAACGTCTCCCCTCTTGCTAAAACCATAATGCAGCGGAATGTTGTACTCACCTCTGTATTGATAGCCGATCGCTTCGAGCTTCTCAATTGTTTGCCGAGGATCTTTCACGACAACGATCATATCGATCTTCGGCTTCGCTGCAAGTCCTGGGACAGAGGTCGACCCGATATGGTGGACAGCGATCAATTGATCTCCAAGCGCAGCTTGGATTGTCGAGCTTTCCTTCTCAAACATCACAGGCCAATTAGGATTGTAGGGAACAACCTTAATGGTTTTGATATTAGTCATTGTCCAACCTAAACCTATTTAACTAAAGATCAGAAATTCTGAACTGGGGTTGTTTGCTGCCATTCCTTTTGAGCCTGCTACAGATTACATCACGCAACTGCACTTGATTAGGGAATTTATCATTGATCAATCAAATTTAAACAGAATTAACTTTATTTATAATTCCAGTCCATTCTTCGACTATTCGCTTTAACTTATTGTAATGTTCTGTACAAACTTCTAATACATTCAAAGGCTGCCCATTAATTCGCAAAAATATTCCGACTGTTATTTTCCCGTTTAAAGCAGCAGGTATTAAATCCTCTCTGGGAGTTCCCTTATTCACTAGATAGAAAGTACCTTTGGGTAAGATTTCGATGCTAGAAATTTCAGAATTCTCATTGACACCAGAAGATAATTGCAATTCGTTAATGTTCATTATAAATTCAAGAGCATTTATTCCCTCTTTTTCGATAAAATTTCTCTGTTCAATAAAGAATTTAAATAGTTTGTCATCATTCATTTCATTTTGCTTTTTGATATACCAATCATTAAAGTGATCACGATGTTTAAACTCTTTTTGCAATACAAAAGTAACTGTTCGTGATGACATAACAAAAGCAGCATAGCCTATCTCAAACTCTTCAGCATTATTAGCTTTCTTCATAGTATTTAAATGAAATTGACATTGGTGAAGATTCATTTTTGCTCTAGGTATCATAATTTCTCCAAATTAATAAAAAACTGCTGCAAAATTTAAACTAAGCTAACCACTTAAAAGGCAAATCTCAATCATTTCTTTAGAAAATTGCTTCCGACCAACGATCTCAATCGGATTTTATTTCATCCCATAGCTAAGCTCCAAATACAACAAGACTACATGGCCACTATGATATCCAACAATAATAATTATGCTGAACGGTTCGAAGTTTTAAGTAATGAGCGAGAACCATGTCTTTGGCAAGAATCAGAACATCTATGAAAATACAGGAGGTCTAGCTTAGTAAGAACAAGAAATTGGCGGACGCGGCAGTGTCCAATTCGAACCGAGTCCCTCCTCCCCGTCCAGATCAAAATCCCCCTAAACAAAACAGTGCCAGTCTACCAAAAGCTCGCAGGCAAAATCAAGCAGTTAAAGGCACTGGGAATGTCCAATGAGGCAATCGCTATGAAGCTGAAAATCAACAAGAAGACCGTTGGAAAGGGGTTAAATACAAACTAGAAAGGAGTTTTGATTTCACCTATGCCTTAACTTCTTTATACTAAAAGTCTCTCATGTAAGTCTTTGATCAAATAATTCAAGATTTTCAGGAAATTTGTCAACCCACCCAGATGGCTAAATTTGAATTGCTTCCCATGTACACTCTCAGCATCAAAGATAATTCCAAGCTCTTTGATTTCTAAAATTCTACGATGCTTTTTATTGATATCCCAGTAGGGTGCAGCGAAACCTTTAGATTCAGCTCTCATATGTCCCATCGCATCCCTCACTAATTTCAATATCATTTGCGCCGCATATAGATCAGCATTTTTTTCCTCATCGATCCAAAGAACATTAGAATAGGTTTCCTTGCAGATTAGGATCGCATAACTCGCAATGTTTACTTGAGCGTCATCTGCTGTCTGTTTGAAAATCTCTGGATATTGTGTCCAATCCAACTCGATGCAAAATTGATTTTTTGAATGTGGTTCTGGAACAATTAGGCATTTTTCAAAATGCTCAGGGCGTATTGCCCCTCGCTGAACGGCATCAGTAAGTTGAACCGCATAATAGATCAACTCTTTAGTTTTTTTGAGAGAAGCAAGAGCAATTTCGATATGCTCTTGTCCTATTTTAAATGTTTGCATTTTGTCGACACCAAAGGTAAAGACATTCTGTCGCCCGAACATCATCCTCATTGTAATTAATAATGTCTTCTAAAATCTCAATGTTACCAGTCTCCAACCACTGCTCGTACCAGAAGACACTCTGCCCACCGCCTGCTTTATGATGGCGCCATTTAAAGTTCAGGAAGCTCGACTTTGCGATATCTTTAATCGAGTAAAAGTAAAGAGGGAAAATGAAGCCTTTTTCGACAACCTTCTGTAAATCGACAATCTTACTCTGAAACCGCTCAAGAGCTGGGACCCCCCCGTACTCATCGGCTAGCAACTCCAAGTGATCTTTCTCATAATTAGCATAATGATAGACGGTATACTCTTCCGGCAGGCAGGCCGTCCATTTCAAAAAGGCTTGCCACATGGCTTCTTCCTCTTCAGGCTGCTTTGCAAGGAAGTAGACAAAGTATTTCCCGTCCTCGCAAAATCGCATGTTCTGAGCCTTTGCATACAGCTGTTTCGCATCCCCACTTACCCAAATACCGAAAAGATAATCAACATCGATTAGAGGATCTCCCTCAATGTCGAAATAAAGCTTCAAAGAAGTTTCTGGTAAACCATCCATTTCGCCAATCTGTATGATTTGCTTTTCAAGAAGCGATTTAGCTTGAAGTTGTGCCTTTCGCAAGGTTTCTGGTGAAGCATAGGGAATTTTTGGAAGTGCGCTCAGATTAGCTGCAACCATCTCTTGTAAAGTTCGAATCCCTTCTTTTCTGAGAGCACCCAGACTTCTTGAATCGAGCCTGTAAATCAAAGCGATATCTTGCTTTTCTTTAGCCTCTTCAAGTGCAACTTTGAACCATGGGCTATTCTTTGACTTGCTCGTGATAGTGACGTCTGGTTTTTCACCATTCATCACATTTACAATTTGTTCGATAAGCGATTGAGTCTTAGAAATGTCATCTTCATCGAGGGTCAAGGTCAGTCTGTCGTGATGGCGGTTAATGATCCAAACCTCTTTGGGAAAATATTCCTGAAGCTTTTCAAGGATAATGGCATAAAGGGTAAGCTGATGTTTATAGACAGTTTTTGCTTTTGACGACCATTTGATCTCGATGGGGGCGTAATACCAATTGCCGAATATAGATGATCCCTCTCGTCTTTCTAGCAAATCGGGACGCCCTCGGTATATTACCCCCTCACGCTCAATTTGGATACACCCTTGGTAAATTAACCCCGCTCCTTGTCGCATCAATGCAATTGTGGCATCGATGGCTTCTTCAGCTTTTACGGCCTCTACTTTTGAAACCTCTAGCCCAGCAATATACTCATCTTCATGTAAGACACCACTCTCCATAAGCTTAAGAGTGAACTCTGAAATTTCTTCTTTTTTGGATTGCTCGCCAAATCGATCGTACCAGATCCAAAGGGGTTGGGTAGCGTACTTAAAAAAGTGACTTGCACTGAAAATCAATGGCTCGGAGTTATTTATTCTTCTCATATTCTTGGATTCCCTGGATATTTTTATATTTTTCACCGGGAGAAATAATCCATTGATTGATTAAAGACATTAATTCGTCCTTTGGCATTCTGAGTTTTCCAGACAGAGCACATCCCCAAACCACTAATACCCTGAAGCCCAGATCCAAAATAGCTTGATGGTTTTTCACATCTCTTTTTTTGTTATTTTGAATTTTCGTATGCCAATATATAGTATTTGTAGTCGGGTACCGACAGTTACGACATTCGTGTCCATGCCAAAAACATCCGTTTAAAAAAATGACACATTTATATTTATTAAGAATAATATCAGGCTTCCCAGGAAGAACCTTCGAATGAAGTCGAAATCTATATCCACAGGAGTAAAGAACCTTTCTAATCGATACTTCTATGCTAGTATGCTTGCTTTTTACTCGAGACATAATTCGACTTCTGTCTTCACATGAAAAAGTGTCAACCATAAAGACTCTAGATTAGATGATTTCTATCCACGTCTTATTAAACCCTATAGAACTTAGAATGTGTTCTTCATTTATTTTGGGTGGAAATTTTAACTGAAGGCATAATTTCTTAGCAGGAACATCTTCTTTGATTGTAAACTGGCTACCATGAGGTTGCCATGTAAATTTGTGAAAACCTTTCAATTTTCCCTCCAAATTGCCACGTTTGTTCCACGTCCATTCTACTTGCAATGGATCAAATCTATGCAACTCAAGCTCGAAAATGGTAAGTTTTAATAAATCACTAGACTTAATTAGAACCACTGTTCGAGCATGCTCGTACTTACATCTAATCTGGTCTACTCTAGCGTTCCAAATAGATAAGATTTCATCCCCTAAATTCTGCGGTGGACTGTTTTTATCAAGTGTCGATCCAAATGAATATATTGGTGAGTTACGACCACAAATTAAACGGATCTGTTCAACCGTCCATGGAGACACATGCTTGACTGATTTTGCCCCCCACGCACAATTTTTAAGGACAACATCATCTAGCCCAACATTCGATGGAAGCCATTGAGCCCCAATAGCATTAGCAAAAATGCTTTCCCACTCTGGCCCTTCTACTGAAGGAGTTGATTTTGTCGCCAATAAATATGTGATCTGTTTTCCAATTTTAAAAGCAAAATCATTGGAAAACTCATTTAAACAATGGGGAGGAAGATTCTTCTCAACATTTTTTAGTTTCGGAAATTTTCCTTTCATAACATTCTATACAATAAAAAAAGAATCAGAATATAACAAAAGAAGAAAAACTAAAACGTAAAAAACTAATTAATGAAAATAGAATTAATTAAATTTTTAATGACAGAAGCAGCACAGGGAACTGGGAGAGAGTTTCCTGCTAGCTTTCTCATTATTGAATACGAACCAACAACCTTATAAGAGTCTGGAAACCCTTGAAGTCTAAGCATTTCCCTTTCCGTTAACCTTCTTTCTCCATTTACTAGGAGGTAATTATATGAAGCACCCGCCCGCATTGCGCATGAGTATGGATATGCGCTAATATTTCCACTTTTATTTTCATGCCAAATCATCGGATCAACATGCTTAGGACCTCTATATGCAACTTGCCTATTTTCTCTGATTTGTGAAGAGGCAAAATATCTTTTTTCGACATTTCTTTCCAATACTTCAATTAAGGGCTGCATAGGCACTTTACACAGCGAGTAAGAAAAGCAATCAGGCATCCTTGTACCCACAATAAATATCCGTTCTCTATTCTGAGGAAGTCCAAAATCCAAAGCATTTAATACTTGATGCCAAACATTGTAACCTAAATCAGTAAGGATATTAAGAATAGTAGCTAAGGTTCTGCCCCCATCATGATTAGCAAGCATCTTTACATTTTCAAGAACAAAAGCTCGTGGCCGTTTTTCTTTTAGAATTCTAGCTATATGAAAAAAAAGAGTGCCTCTGACATCTTCAAAGCCCTTCATTTTTCCACAGATACTAAAGGATTGGCAAGGAAACCCTGCAAAAAGAATATCGTGATCCGGTATAGATGTTTCGTGAATAGTTGTAATATCACCTGCAGGAGCTTCTTCAAAGTTTGTCTGATAGATCTTCTGAGCATCAAGGTCAATGTCGCTTGAAAAAACACACAAAGATTTCAGCCCTATTTCCTTAAGCACTTTTTCCGCGGCTATCCGAAATCCTCCCATGCCACAGAAGAGATCAATGAATTTAATCTCTCCCCGAACTTTAGATTTCCTTCGTACTTCGGGCAATTTATTCTTCATATAGTGAAATCTCCAACTTAGCATTCAACGACATAATACATGCATCTATATATCTTTGTCCGTCTAAAAAGTCCAATAATTCAAACCTGCTGTTGGTGGCAGAACGTTTAATTTAAAATCAACCGATAAATTGCTGAACTTTACAAATCATTAGCTTTATAAAGAAGGCAGAAAGATTTGAAGTTCTTAATAGTAAGAGTGCACCGTATCCTTGCCAAGAATCGAAATATCGATGGAAGAATAGAAGATCTAGCTTAGTTAGCATAAGAAATTGGCGGAAGAGGTAGGATTCGAACCCACGGTCGGTTGCCCGACTTC
>JAFEGF010000140.1 GCA_018240225.1 Verrucomicrobiota bacterium | reverse complement strand
AATTTTTCGCAAATTTTGCGTCCGTTTGTTGGGGGTAATATACGAAAGCTGATATCCCACCCCCACCCCCAAACAAACGGACGCAAAACTTCCTGAAAAAGTCCAAAAAATCGACAGAAACTAAATTCGTTAACAGTCTCTTAGATTATTTTTTCTAAATGGACTAGCATATGATTTAGGCAGATCGAGGCAAACTCATGACACAACAAAATGATGAAACTTCAGCAGACACCTCTATCTCACCACCTAAAACCCCCTCATATTCCCAGCTAAGCTCTCTTTCCGATCCCTCGCTAGCATCATTGCGGGACCACATCAAAAAAGTAATGATCCCGATGCTCATCAAGATCTTCCAGCTCAAGCTAGAGCTGAGCCAATCGATCAGCCTTCCCTCACGCCTGCAGCCAAAGTCCAAAGAGTCTCCGGAACAGATCATTGCCCAACTGAAAAATTTGGATGATGACCTCAATTTGCTCAAACAGTGGTGCGAAAGCGCGCGCAATCAAATTGCCAAGGCGATGAGCGTTTCTGAAGAGGAGCAGAAAAATACAACCACCACAACAACAAACTCGACGCCCCATCCTTCCGTTGCCAAATCATTCTCCGATGCCCTGTCGGCTCAATCTTCTCTGTTCAAGGCAAAAGAAGAGCCGCGTGGACCAAGTTCAGAACCTCCTGCGGAAAGCAAACAGAAAAAAGTCTGGTGGAAACAATTTTTCTCGTAGAAGATCCCATCCCTGCCTGCTAGAATGTTACCTTGAACTCGACTTTGTACATGTTTGGTCCGCGTGTCTCGAGATATTTGCTTTCGAGGGTGTTTATTTAAACGGGAAGGGGTTTTTAACCTCTTCCCGTTTAAATAAAGCAACCAGTTCGGCCCCCCAGCCGAACGTTCGGAAGCAAATAGACGAGACAAGTGGATCAAAAAATGTGCAAAGTCGAGTTGAAAAAGGAATACCATGACAATGCAGACACCTGATCAAAAAACATCTCCCATGATGGCCCAATGGCACGCTTGCAAGAAGAGCTCTCCGGGCACCATCCTTTTTTTCCGCCTCGGCGACTTTTACGAAGCCTTCTATGAAGATGCGATCGCGATCTCTAAAGAGCTCGATCTCACGCTGACCAAGCGGCAAGAGATCCCGATGGCAGGGGTCCCCTTCCACTCCAGCGAATCCTATATCGACAAACTTGTTGCAAAAGGCTACCGGGTCTCGATTGCAGAACAAATGGAAGATCCCAAAGCGGTCAAAGGACTTGTCAAGCGGGAGATCGTCCGCGTCGTCACTCCAGGCACTGTCGTTAACTCAGCCCTTCTTTCCGACAAGGCCAATAACTTTTTGGGGTGTTTAACACAGGTCAATGCAACGTTCGGGCTGGCCATCCTCGATTTGACGACAGCTGATTTCCGCGCGATGGAATTCGAAGATGGGAAGCAGCTCCTCGATGAGCTTTGCCGTCTGCGTCCTAAAGAACTTGTTTTACCGGAGAAGTGGCAGAAGGAGCATTCCGATTGGATCGAAGAGCTCCTCCAGCAGTTCAATCCTGCGCTCCACATCAAAGAGAATTGGCATTTCGACCACCAGCACGCATGCGATCTTCTCCACCGCCATTTTCAGATGCATACGCTGGACGGGTTCGGCCTGAAAGGGATGACTGCAGCTATCAATGCAGCGGGCGCTGTCCTTGAATATGTCAAAGATGAGCTCGCCCTTTCGATCGACCATATCAAGTCGATCGCAACCGAGCACCTCTCCCAATACATGCTCCTCGACCGCTCGACGCAAAAGAACCTTGAGCTGACCGAATCGCTGCAAGAGACCAAGAAAAGCAACTGCCTGCTGCAGCTGCTGGATCAGACTTCGACTCCGATGGGAGGACGACTTTTGAAGCAATGGCTGATCCATCCCCTCCTCAATGCCGATACGATCCGCGCACGCCAAGATGCGATCTCCTCTTTTCAAGAGCAATGGGAACTCTCTTTAGATTTAAGCGCCCATCTGACAGAGATCCGCGACTTGGAAAGGCTCATGATGCGGATCGAAACGGGATATGCCAGTCCCAGGGACCTCGTCGGGCTCCGATTATCCCTTGAGCACATCGCTCCCCTTGCCCTTCTTCTTGAGAGATTTGGAGCTGAGCTGATCGTCCAAGGACAAAAGCAATTGACCGACCTGCCTCCAGTCACGGACAAGATCCAACGGGCGCTCGTTGATGCGCCTCCGCTGCGCCTTACAGATGGGAACATCTTTAAAAAAGGGTACCATCCTGAGCTCGATGAGCTGCGCACACTGCGCGATGACAGCGAATCATGGATCGCTTCCTATCAGGTCCAGCTTCGGGAGTCTACCCAGATCAAAACGCTCAAAGTCGGCTACACAAAAGCGTTCGGATTCTATATCGAGGTAAGCAGAGGCCAGGCTGACCGGATCCCCGATACGTTCCAAAGGCGTCAAACCCTGGTCAATGCAGAACGGTTCATTACTCCCGAGCTCAAGGAATACGAGTACAAAATGCTCCATGCTGAAGAGAGGATGGGATCGATCGAGTATGAGCTTTTCCACGCCCTGCGCAAAGAGGTCGCTGCGCACGCCTCTTCCATCCGCCGGATCGCGCAAGCAATCGCCCAAGTCGATGCGCTCCTCTCCCTTGCTAAAGTTGCTATCAAGCACCAGTACTGCAGGCCAATTGTCGATACCAGCGAAATCTTCCATGTCGAACAAGGCCGCCATCCCGTTATCGAAGCTGCCCTTAAAACGGACCAGTTCATCCCCAATGATATCTTTTTAGACGGAACCGCAAACCGCCTTTCCCTGATCACGGGACCTAACATGGCTGGAAAATCGACATACATCCGGCAAGCGGCGCTGATCGCCATCATGGCGCAGATGGGCTCCTTCGTCCCTGCAAAATCAGCGCATATCGGGGTCATCGATAAGGTCTTTAGCCGGATCGGCGCAAGCGACGACCTCTCGCGAGGCCAATCTACCTTCATGGTGGAAATGACAGAGACGGCAAACATTCTGCATAACGCAACGAACCGCTCACTTGTCATCCTTGATGAGATCGGACGGGGCACAAGCACCTACGACGGGATTTCGATCGCTTGGGCCGTTGCCGAATACTTACTGACCGCTCCCAAACAAAAAGCCAAAACACTCTTTGCAACCCACTATTGGGAACTTACTGAACTAGAAAAAAAGATCCCGGGGGCTGTAAACTATAATGTTGCCGTCTACGAGTCGGAGCGAGGGATCACTTTCCTGCGCAAGATCGTCAAGGGCGGAACAGATAAAAGCTATGGGATCCACGTCGCTAAACTTGCCGGCGTTCCACAAGCGGTCCTCAAACGGGCGCAGGAAATGCTCGTCCAGCTTGAAAAAAATGCAGGCAGGACAACCGTTGAGCCCCGCGTGCAGAACAAAGAAGAGCAACTTTCCCTGTTCGGGCCGCCATCGAGCCATCCGATTGTTCAAGAGCTTAAAAAACTCGATCCGAACCAGATCACGCCGATGGAAGCCCTAAAAATCCTCCATGACTGGAAGCAAAAGTTAAATTGAACGATTAGTGAAAACCCAACGGTCAGATGTTGGCGCGATTCCTAGCTGCAGCGGGTTCATCCTTGCATAGATCAAATCATCAAGCTCCCAGACCATCTCCGTCGGAGGACTTGCAATCGTCATGGTCTGCACCGCAGAACGGGCAAAACAACCGACCCAGTTCTGCACAACGCCCTGTTCTGTATGGCAGCCGTCGAGCTTAACCCTATCCAACCCATAGGAAAAGATTCCCTGGATCCTTCTTGCATCTTCAAAGTTAACAATCACCTGCGACAATGTAAATCTTCTCACAGTATCCAACTGCTCAAGCAGGGGGGATGCCGCTTCCCAGTTGGCCACGATAGGTTCCGCTATGAGAGTTTGCATTGCTCCCGGCTTAAAAGAAACGATCTGCATGTCTCTGCTTTCCACTTCATTATACAGCATGTCGTCTCCGCTCCATCGGCGTATTTCGACATCTTCCAACTCTAAGCTGCCTCGAAAAATCTCTGTTTTACAATAAAGAGTCCGAACGCGCCATGCTTGGACCAAGGCAAGCAGCTCGCTTTCTGTAGCAACATGGGCCTTGACATACAATCGGTCGACAATTGCCGGCACAGAAGCGAGCTTCTGCAAATCCGACCCTGGATACAGTTTGATCAGTCCGATCATTTTATTGTGGATATCATGTCTTAACGAATCGATATCGCTATAGGTATGCTCGACGACAACCTGCTCGTCTGACAGAACACCCGACATTTTCACTTCTTCAACATGACACTTTCCTCTGACGACTAATGACATATGATACCTACTATGGTTAATCTTCTAAAAAGAAGATGGCCACGAATCTTCATCTTTTCCAAAATTTTCTACAAGCATGAGGTTGTTGCAAAACTGCCTCGCATTGACAAGGGATTTTTTTCGCAGATTTTTATACCCTCTTTGTTAAGATGATGGAAAAAACATCTTCCTATGGCCTTTGACCCCAAACAGCTCGAGCAGTTCCCGATGCAGCCAGGCGTCTATCTGATGAAAGACGCCGACGGCAAGGTGATCTACGTCGGCAAAGCCAAGCAATTGAAAGTCCGAGTCAAACAATACTTTGCTCTTAGCGGCGACAGCCGTCCGATGGTTCCCTTTCTCGTCCAACAGATAGCCCATATCGATACGATCATCGTTCCTTCTGAAAAAGAAGCCCTGCTTTTAGAAAATACACTGATCAAAAAGCACCAGCCTAAGTTCAATGCGATCTTAAAAGATGACAAGACGTTCATCAGCCTGATGATCAACAACCGCCATCCCTGGCCCATGCTCAAGTTGATCCGCTACAAAGGAAAACCCAAAGACGACGGCCTCTATTTCGGCCCCTATACAAGCGCTTATGCCGCTCGCGAGACCTATGAACTGCTCCTCCGCTTATTTCCATTAAGGCAATGCAGCGATGAAGAACTGAAACGGCGCACCCGCCCATGCCTTCTTTATTCGATCAAGCGGTGCTGCGCTCCTTGCGTGCACAAATGCACCAAGGAAGAATATGAGTCGTATGTCAAGGGCGCTGTCCGCTTTTTAAAAGGGCATGACAAGGAGATCTTGCGGGAACTCTATGCAGAAATGGAAAAAGCCTCTGAGCAGCTCCAGTATGAAAAAGCAGCATCCCTATTAAAAACGATCCGCCAGCTTGAACATGTGGTCCATTCCGATCAGATCGTTGCAAAAGTCGGCGGCAAAGACGCCGATGCGATCAACCTCTATCGGCAAGGGGAAGAGGTGATGCTTGCACAGCTCCTTTTCCGAGAAGGGAACCTGGTCGGATCGGAACATTTTTCCTTTTCCAGCGTCCTCGAAGACGATGAAGAGCTGATCACCTCCTTTCTTCTGCAGCACTACCAGTTCCAAGACACCCTCCCTAAAGAGATCCTTCTCCCTTTTCCCCTTAAAGAAATGAACTCTGTCGAAGAGATCCTCTGCGAGAGGCTGAAAGCAAAGCTCATTCTGGCAGCTCCTCAAAAAGGGGATAAAAAGGCCCTCGTCGACCTTGCCGGGGAAAATGCGAAAGTCCTCTTCATTCAGGAGAAAAACCAGCAAGAAATTCAAGAAAAGCAGCTGCTCGACCTCCAAGAGACCCTCAAGCTCAACCGCTATCCCCAAAGGATCGAATGCTTTGACACATCCCACATTGCTGGCGATGAGGCCGTTGCCGCAATGGTCGCATTCACCAATGGGGAAAAAGAGACAAAACGGTACCGCCTGTTCCGGATCAAGACAGCGTCCTTTGCCGACGACTACGGCGCCATCCGCGAAGCGCTTACGCGGCGCCTGGTCCGCGCTAAAGAAGAGGATGATCTGCCAGACCTAATCATCATCGATGGAGGCAAAGGCCATCTTAACACTGCCCTAGAGGTCTTTAAAAACCTCGATATCGCTTCTGTCGATGTGATCGGCGTTGCCAAGGAATCGGGACGGCACGACAAAGGAGTAACCCAGGAGCAGATCTTCCTGCCCGGACACCACGATCCGATCCTTCTCAATCCCCGCTCTTCTCTGTTATTTCTCCTTCAGAAGATACGCGACGAGGCCCACCGGAGGGCGATCACCTTCCATCGCGAGCGCCGGGGCAAAAAGAACCTCGTCAGCAAGGTCGACAGCATCCCTGGCATCGGCCCTGTCAAAAGGACCCGTTTGCTCAAGCATTTTGGCAGCTTTGAAAAGATCTGCAAGGCGACACGAAAAGAACTTTCAGAAGTTCAAGGCCTTACAGAAAAGGACATTGAGAACATATTAC
>JAFEGF010000139.1 GCA_018240225.1 Verrucomicrobiota bacterium | reverse complement strand
AAGGCTCTGGCGAGATCATCTGGGAAGGCGGCGACAACCGCAAAATGCAGCCTGGGCAAGTTGACTTCATCGAGCCAAGGTTCTAATTTTTCTTAATATCTTCGCACTGCGCTCTCCAGGCTTCCTCAAAAGGAAGTGGTGAGCGCAGTTCTATTTGGTAATATTTCTACTTATCTGTTAAAATCTGTCCTTTTCAACTGAGGCAGCAGCAAGAGTTGTTTTGACAGCCAGGCTTATCCCTCAAACTAATTCAAGGTTTTTTTCATGGACAGACGCTCTTTGATATTCGTTGTCGCGCTCACAATTGGGCTTTTCTTTGTCAACCAGTGGTTTAGCTCTTCAGGCGATCAAAAGCCTCAGCAACAGCAGCCAGCCCAAAAGATGATCGAGGAATCCCAGCCTGCGCAGACCATGGCGGCAGCGCCAGCTCCTCTTCCCATAAGTTCTAAAGAGCAGTTCTTCGTCATTGAAAACGACTACCAGCAGCTCGTCTTCTCGAATATCGGCGGCGCACTGGCTGAGATCAACCTTCCCCTGGCCAGCAAAGAATTCCCCGACAGCCCAGTCCGACCGATCGAGTTCGACCGGGTCATGCTCAAAGAGTTCCCCTACAACGACCACTACCCTGCCATGCCCTACCAGATCAACCGCGGCGCAGGCGTTGAGTCGGTGGCAGAAGGCAAACTGGGAGGCTACTATCCCCTTCTCCGTCGCTCGATCATGGGACCAAAAGGCGGAGTGGCATTCCCGAACGCTCCCCGTTACTACGCTTTGAACATCCTTGCCGATGACGGAAGCTTGAACAACCAGTCCTACCAAGTCACCCGCTTAGAGAAGAACTTGATCGAGTTCGAACTAGTCCAATCGCAGCGCCGCATCGTCAAGACCTACACCTTCTCTAAAGACCCCTCTGATTCCCCCTATTGCGTCGAACTGACCGTCCGCATCGAAGGCGACGCACGCAATGTATGGATGACATCGGGCGTGCCAGAAGTAGAACTGATCTCCGGAAACCCAGCGCCTACCCTCAAATACCGGATGATCCGCAGCAACCAGAAAGCGGTCATTGAACAAATTTCTTTACCCAAAGAAACGACAACCGTCTCTTCGATCTATCCGGACTGGGTCTGCAATTCAAACGGTTTTATGGGCCTGATCATCGATCCGCTGACAGAGATCGGCGCAGGCTTCCGCGCTGGCATTGTTCCTGGCAACCTCGATCCGACACGCCTGACCTTGGTCGATGCCCAGTACCAGCTCTATCCAGCGACAAAATACCCGGGTTATGAACTGCAGCTGCCATTAAAAGCGCAGACAATGAAGTTCCTCGTCTACGCTGGTCCTTTCGAAGATGCGATCTTAGCAAAGGTCGATCAGACCTACTCCGACCCAGCAACCGGCTACAACCCGAGCTACATCTCGGCATTGAGCTTCCATGGCTGGTTCACCTTCATCTCCGAACCTTTTGCAAGATTCCTCTTCGTCTTGATGAAGTTCTTCTACCAGATCACCTCTTCATGGGGAATTTCGATCATCCTATTGACAATCGCTCTTAGGATCATGCTCTATCCTCTTAACGCCTGGTCGATCAAGTCGACCCTGCGCATGCAAGAGGTCGCTCCGAAGGTTGCAGCTATCCAAGAGAAGCATAAAAAAGATCCGAAGCGCGCCCAGATCGAGGTGATGAACCTCTATCGTGAAAAAGGGGTCAACCCGCTGACAGGATGCTTCCCCTTGCTGATCCAGCTTCCCTTCCTGATCGGGATGTTCGATCTGTTAAAATCGATGTTCGAGCTGCGCGGCGCAAGCTTTATCCCTGGATGGATCGACAACTTGACAGCGCCGGACGTCCTGTTTAGCTGGAACTACCCGGTCATCTTCTTCGGAACCGATTTCCACCTGCTCCCCTTCCTGTTGGGCGCGGTCATGTGGGTGCAGCAGCGGTTCAGCTCCTCTACTCCTAAAGACCCTGCAATGATGACAGACCAGCAAAAGCAGCAAAAGATGATGGGCAATATCATGACCATCGTCTTCACTGTGATGTTCTACCACTTCCCATCCGGCTTGAACATCTACTGGCTTTCATCGATGGCCCTCGGGATCTTGCAGCAATGGTTCATGAACCGTAAGATGGTCCAACAAAAGGCTATCGTTAAAACTTAAAAAACAGTTCAGAACATGCAAGCGTGGTTTGATTTTCTCGACTCCCACGAGAAAGATCTTGGGAAAGAGTCTGTGGACAAATGGCTTCGCCCGCTAAGGGTGGTCCATTTTGATTCGGGCAACCTCTATCTGGAGGCCAAAGACTCTTTCCAAGCCCTCTGGTTTGAGGAGCATGTCAGGCCGCTGATCAAACAGGGCTTCGTCAATAACAATAACAGGAACATCAAAGTTCATATTACCTGTATTAATGAGACGCAAAGCCCTGTCTTGAAAAAGAAGATCGAAAAAACCCAGCAGCCAACATTCACCCTTTCTAAGGATGCTCTCGACCCCAACTACACTTTGGACCAGTTTGTCGCAGGGGAAGGCAATGCCCTCCTTTTCCGTCTTATCGATGAGATAGCCCATTCCAAGATCAGCTTAGGCTCTTTCAATCCGATCGTCCTTTATGGGAATGCCGGAACGGGGAAGACCCATCTCATGATGGCGCTTGCCCAAGAGTTTCAACAACGGGGCTTAAAAGCCCTTTATGTCCGCGCAGAGACCTTTACCGACCATGTCGTCGCTGCAATCCGCAGCTCAGAGATGCAGCAGTTCCGAAAGCACTACCGCAATGTCGATCTCCTTCTCTTTGATGACATCCACATTTTGGCCAAGAAGATGGCCACTCAGGAGGAGTTTTTTCATACGTTCAATGCGCTCCATATGTCCGGCAAGCAATTGATCCTCAGCTCCAATACAGCACCTTCGCTTTTAGAAGAGATCGAACAACGGTTGATCAGCCGCTTTGAATGGGGGATCCAGCTCCACTTGGAAAAACTGCAGAAAAATGAACTGCGCGAGGTGCTCATCAAAAGGAGCCATCGGATGCAGACTCCCTTAGAGACAGCAGCCATTGATTTCATCATCGAATCCTTTCCTGCGAACCTCCCATCGATCAGCAGAGCTTTGGAAGCGCTGATCCTGCGCACCCACCTTTCCGGAAAAACTCTGAGCCAGCCCATCTCCCGGAGCATGGCCCAAGAGCTCCTCAAGGATCTGATCGAATCGGAACAAGTGCAGGCAGTCACCCCGCAAAAGATCATCGCTGCTGCGGCTGCCTACTTTGGCATCCGGACCGAAGATATCTTAGGGAAATCGCACGCCCAGGAGTTTGCACTGCCCCGCCAAATTGCCATGCATCTTTGTAGGGCGCAGCTTAACTTGCCTTTCATGAAAATTGGAGCCGTCTTCTCACGCGACCACTCGACCGTCATGTCCAGCGTGAAACAGATCCAACAAAGGCTAGAGCAATTTGATCACGAGATCGCTTCAGCCATCGCTGAAATTCAGAAGAAAATTAGCTAATCAGATTCATCTATCGTAAACTCATTCTGCTAGACCTCCGAATGGTGCCTTATTGCGGCCCAAGCTCTAATGAATAGTTATCAGCCTCTTTTTATGCTTCAAAGGGGAATCCTAGAGTTCTTAGGTCTTGACTTTTAGCCCCTTCGCTTCTGTAGCGCAAGGCCTTTAGATCTTGATAGAGCGCTCGTCCAGATTTCCATCACCACTGGGAGCGGTAGGAGCAGATTCTTTCAGCGCAGCGCATCCTTTTTCACAGAATCAATCTGAATTGAACCCCTAGATCAAATAGGATGAAAAGGTGTTATCCCCCCCCATACTTACCTGGAGCAATATAGATGTTATTTTCTCATCTAATTGATTATTAGCTTGTTACAGATAAATATCAGCAATCTATATTTCCATTCCTCCATTTCACTGGCCAGCTTCAACCAAACTTACCTGTAATTATTTGTTCATTCAACCTGAAATTTAAACACTTTAATTAAAACTTTACAAAACAATTATAAAATTAAGTTGAAATAAGAGGATAATAGAGGAGTTAATATAATGTCGCTTGGATTTAATCCAGAATTTAAAACCCTAACAACTAAAATGGCAACAGACACCCCCGTTGCTCAAGATGTCTGGAGCCGGGATGAAGGGACAAATCCTGCGTTGGATGAAATCGTTCAAAATTCAATCTCATCCGCTTCACAACCTCCCAAAGACTCCTCTATAAAGCAAAGACAAATCAATTTGGACGGCTCAACGGTTGAACAAACGCAACCGGGCTTAACTTCATCTCCCGATGCTCAAAATTTGGAAAATCAAATCGACGAGCTCGATCAATTGATTAACGACTGCGACCAAATGATTAATGTCGATTATCAACACTTCAAAAATGCTCCCGTTTGCGATAAACCTGCCAAAATTGACGAAATTCAAAAACTGCTCGCCTTGAAAGGTCGACTATTAGAAAAAAAAGCTGAATTACTTGATCAAATCGCCCCTCTTTCTCATCCGAGTAAAGAACAGGATTTAACTGCCCGGCAAGCAATGAATGACTTGTTGGACTTAAACAACCACATAATCAACAGGTTTTCTCAATTAAAAGACATATCAATTGAATCCTATCAACAAGAATTGATTTCTGAGAAAAAAGGGATGATCTCTTTAATTAATGAACGCATAAAACGATGCGACCAATTAGAAGAACAAAATTCCCAACAGGTCCAAGAGAGGGGGGTGCCCGCAATTGCAGAAATTCAAGACACGCTCTTTTTAAAATTGAACCTGCTCGGGGAAAAAGCAAAACTTCAACAGGAGATCATATTCCTCACTTCCCCTTCCTCACAGCAATCTCTCCAGTCTGATCACAATGAAACAATGAGCCAGTACGAATCTATGGTCTTCTGCCTCGATAAATACCATGAGCTTGAAATACTGCTTACAAAACCAGAGCAAAACTCAGAACCATTGACTGATCAAATTTCACATTGTAAGCAACAATTGGAATCTGCTCAAAACAGCGTAAATGAATTCGATTATTTGCTAAGCGAATCCGATGACTTTTTAAGAAGCCTCTTTTTTAAAGAAGCGCGAGCAAGCGGACCTGATAAGCTCCCCGCAATTGCAAAAATTAAAGATACACTCTCGTTAAAATTGAAGCTGCTTGGGGAAAAAGCAAAACTCCAACAAGAGATCATATGCCTTACAAATCCTGTCTTACAGCTAACACTCCAGTCTGAGTTCCGGATAACCTTGGATCAATACAATTCTACTCTCACTCTTTTAAAACAATACAAAGAGTTCGAAACGTCGATGGCAGGAATGCAAGGAATTTCAGAAGCTTTAGAGATTGAAATTCTCGAAAAAAAGCTTGAAATACAGACAAAATTGCAAACCATTAACAGATTCTATGGCGTTGTCTTAGATTCCAGGACTGATTTACATCCTGATTCTAAGTGGCTTCCGGGAGGCTGGAGCGATTGTGAAAATCTAATCATGAAGAGGGAAATTGAGGAGTTTATAGAACAGAATCGCAATCGCTTCACTCAAGAGGAAATAACGCATTTAGAGGCTTGTTCTAAAAGCTTAGAAAATGCGACGCAACTTGAACGTGATCAACGGGTCAAACCGCAAGAAACCGCTGAGAAAGTTCGAAAGCAAGTCGAACAATTAAAAGATGGAGAGGCCCTGCTTTTATCAGGCGGCACCAAAAGACATGCTATTGTGTATGAAGTTAGACGGAAAAATGAAGATTACATTTTTACTATTATTAACACTGGAGATGATGAAATTGGAAAAGAGCAAAGGAATGGTCAATTGGATCCCATGCCAAGAGAACATGGGGAGCACAAACAGCTCCGATATGCGCATAAAGCATATCTCTGCAGCCTTTCCGCACTAGATATAGAGTTCATTGAACAAATCCTACCGATTCAATCGGACAAATTAATAGCAGCAGACCACTATCAAAATATTAGCCAGATGATGGCCCGAAGAAATGCCTTGCCAATCTATGGAAGGCTTCATCACCAGCAAGGGGGAAATTCCTGTGCGCTTAAATCGATCTCTTCATGGCTCAAAGGCGATCTCATGATCCAGTTCGGAGATGAAAAAGGAAAAGCCCTTCATTCGCAATTCCAAGTCTTTAGAGCAGAAAAAAGAATAGCGGAAATGAAGGAGTTCGAAAAAGAGAATTCGGAACTTGTCAGGCAAATTTACAGTGCAGCCTCAACAGAGGAATTGCAGCAAAAAATTGAAATGAGAGAATTAGCAGTTCAGCAAGTTCTAGAAAAGCGCCGTAGAAAGGCTGGCCAGCACTAATCCACAAATACGAACAAAAAAAACCTTGCACTCTGCAGTGCAAGGTTATGTTTAATGAAGATCTAACAGGATTAGATCTTGATGTAGCGCTCGCCAGGTTTTCCGCCGCCGCCAGGAACTGTCGGAGCAGCTTCTTTTGGCACATCGCGGCCTTCGCAGACGTTCTTCGCTCTTTCGCGCCATTTTTCAACAGCTTCAAC
>JAFEGF010000013.1 GCA_018240225.1 Verrucomicrobiota bacterium | reverse complement strand
GTCTCAAAATGCAGCAAGTCCAAATGCACAAAACCAGACTGAGAGCGGTATATCTTTCCCTTTCATTGCCGATGAAGCGCCCATTGCACCCCAAGAACCTGTCTTTTCTGTTTCTGAAATAACGCTTTTGTACGAACACCATCAACGCGAGCCAATTTCTATTGAAGAACTTAATCAGATCGAGTTCGAATTCTGTGAAAAGAACAACGTTCTTTATGCATACAAGGAATCTTCCGAGCACAGCGATTCCAATTGCCAGCACGTCCAACTGAGCATCGATGATATCAATAGTGACTCGCATACTACAGTTCTTTCAGCAAGCGCGATCCAGTATATTCTCGAAGAGTTGCTGAACGCCTTTTATGAACGGAACATCCATTGGGTGGTGATGCATATCCCCGAGGATGAAATTTCCTCTCAAGGAATTGATAAGCGCAAACATGACGACGATGAACTGACAATCCTCATCTCCGTTCCTGTGATCAAAGAGGTCGGGGTCACCTATGCCGATCCGAACGGCGAACTTAAGCCACGCGAAAATTCCAAGCTGTCGAAAAAAATCTGCGATGAGCTGCCTCTATCCGTCCCTGATCCATCAACAGGAATTCCGGGAGATTTCATCAACTCGAACATCTTAAACAATTATCTGCATTCTCTGAACCGGCACCCGAACAGAAGGGTCGACTTAGAGATTGGCCCAACCGATCTGCCAGGTGAAGTCGGCCTTGATTTTATCGTAACGCAAAAACGGCCCTATTATTTTTACTTCAATGCCAATAACAACGTTCCAAAGCCGATCAACCGCTGGCAGGAATCGGTGGGATTCATCCATACCCAAATGACGGGAAATGATGATATCTTCAAGTTCAATGCTTCAACGGACAGCTTTGATAAATTTTATTCCTTCAGCGCCTCCTACGAAGCCCCACTAGGAAGATCGTTAGGAAACCGCTGGGGAATTTCCGGAAGCTACTCCCGATTTTTATCCGCCGAATTTGCCCTTCCTCAGAATCTTTTTATCGGAACACAAGCCATTGCCAATCTCGAGTTCATCAGCAATATCGGCCAGTGGGACAGGCTCTTTTTAGACCTGGACGCGAACTTGCAATACCGCCATATCCATAATGAGGGGCACTTCATCTTCCCCTCCGCCACCAAAAACTTCATTCTTCCTGAACTTGGCCTTAAATTGATCCAGTTGAAACGGGAAAGCAAGTTAATCGCCTCTTTGTCTGTGCAAAGCACGATCAGCTCCCTATTTTGGGATGTGAGAAAAGGGCTGGACAACCTCGGGCGTACCGATTTAAGTCCGAACTGGGGCATTGTCCAAGGCGGATTTTATGGCAGCTCGTATCTTGAGTCCTTATTTCAAAAGAGCGATAAGGTCAAACACCTTGCCCATGAAGTTGTCTGCATTGCCCAAGCGCAATATGCGTGCAACCAAAGGCTGATCCCTGAGCTTGAAGCGATTCTGGGCGGATTGTACTCGATCCGCGGCTATCCTCAATCGACAGTTGCGGGAGACAACATGTACATGGGATCTTTCGAATACCGGTTCCATGTCCCGGGCGCTTTGGACGCTCGTCCTAATGCCTGCACAAAGCTGTTCAATAAAAAATTTCGATGGGCCCCCGCTTCTCCTAAAGGCGAGGTAGACTGGGACCTCCTATTCCGCGCCTTCTACGACGTTGGAGAAGTCACTGTCAACCAACGCCACCATTCGGAAAAGAACTACTTGATCATGGGCGCAGGAGTCGGAATTGAATTTGTCCTTTGGTCGAACGTGTTCATCCGCGGCGATTGGGGAAGGGCATTGAAGTCTGCAAATGGCATTTCTGCAGGAAATAATCAGTATTACTTCTCATCGACAATCATTTTTTAGGGAGATCGATCAAGATGTTATACAAAGTTGGACGATTCGCGATCTCGATTCTTACCCTAGCCAGCATTGTTCCTGCCATGCGAGAACTTAACGCCCTGCCTGTCCTCGACCATGTGGCGAATGGAAATGCCAATCCAGTTGTCAATGGGGATGAACTGCGGATAGAAGCTTCCGATAATGCCATTTTGAACTTCCGCAATTTCGATATTCAGCGCCATGAAACGGTCCGCTTTGAGATGGCGGATGCTTCCCATCGGGTATTAAACCGCGTCAACAGCGATGTTCCCAGCCTTATCCATGGAAAACTCTTTTCAAACGGGATCGTCTATTTGATGAACCCTGCAGGGATAGTATTCGGTCCCGATTGCGTGGTCAACGTCTCAGCCCTTTACGCTGCGGCCGCCCATTTAAGCGACAACGACTTCCTTCAAGGGATCGACCGTTTCTTAGACGTCCATGGAAACATCGAGGTCTTTGGATCCCTTGTGGCCCAAGACATTGCCCTCATCGGCAAAACGATTCTCCAAAAAGGGACCGTTTTGGCAGAAGAGGGGCATCTTCTCTACGCGACTGCGGAAAATGTCTACTTGGGAAAGGAGAACGGCCACCTCTTTGTCAAATGCGAGAGGGAACTGCTTCAAGAGCCTGCCCAAGCCTCCTGCTTCTTTGAGTGCGGCACACCCGAAGCTTTCCTGCTGCATCATGCTGGAGTCTCCAAAGCCAAAAAGATCCACCTCTATGCAGAGAATGAAAGCCTTGTCGAAGTCAAAGGGGATTTGGCAGCAACTGAATCAGATCTCAGCGGAAAAGGAGGCGCCATTGCGATCCAAGGAGACGTCATCCGTTTTGATGGAGCAAACGTCTCGGCAACTGGGAAAAATGGAGGAGGCGAAATCCTCATCGGCGGCGGAGACCACGGCAGAGGACTCCATCCAACAGCAAAATATTTGGAGTGCGATATAGACACAGAGATCCATGCCAATGCCTCTGAACTTGGAGACGGCGGAAAAATTGTCCTGTGGGCCGACCGAGGATTGATCTTTGACGGAAAACTTCTCGTTGATGGCGGCCCTCTTGGAGGAAATGGCGGATATATCGAAACATCAAGCGGCCATCACTTCGTGGCGACCCATGGAAAAGTTTCTGTTTTAGCTCCTCAAGGACAATTAGGCAAGTGGGTCCTCGACCCTCTTTCGATTCAAATTGGGATCACACCGTACCAAGTTGTCACATTAGCTCAGCTAGCAGACACGACCAACAATAGCGTCTATCTCGTCGACCCTGCATTCCTCGCAGGCCAGACAGGACCGTTAAACATCATGCTTGAAGCTGTTCAAGGAACAGGCTCGGCTCAAAACATCCAAGTCGGCAACAATACGACCTCTCCAATCAACTTAATCAATCCGAATGCCAATGTTGCTGTTCAGTTCGACACTGTATCTGTTAACGACTCCAGCGTTGGGTCCTTCCTGATTAATGGAACTGTTGAATTTGATGGAAACCTGACCTTTAACGCTAATACGACTCTACTTGGAGATGCTACGATCACTTCCCGCAACGGAGCCATCACTTTTAATGGGTTTGTGACCAGTTCTCCTCCCGGTTCTTTTTCCCTCACATTAAGTGCAAAAAATGACATCAACTTCAATGGACAAGTAGGCGCTGGGGCCTTTTCGAACTTCAATGTCGGCAGCGCTGCAAATATTAACTTTGCCCAGTCCGCTACCGTAGGCGGACCGGCAAGCACGGTCAACTTAACGAACAACTTCACAGCTAATAATAGCTTTTTTGTCGGTGGGAACTTAACGGTTAATTCGACAGCCGGCAACATGGTCTTTAATAACTTGGTCCAATGCCAGCCGAACATTTCCTTTCCTTCTAATTTGCTGATCCTCAACGCAAATACGGTGCCTGGACAAACCATCAGCTTTACTGCGCCTGCGCAAACAGTCACATTCTCCGGAGGAGCACATGCCACGAGCAATATCAGCTTTGCTGGCCCTGTTGTAATTTCAACTCCTAATCCTGTCAGTACAACTTCTTTCAGCAGCACGAATGGAACTATCACTTTTGCCAACACTTTTCAAAATGCTTCCGCTCCCTCTGCTGCTAATCCAGTGACATTGAGTTCAGGCGGAGCGATGACCTTTACAGGCAACGTAGGGACAGCTCCTTTCCAAAGTTTTACAATCAGCTCAGCCGCATCAGCTGCTTTCGGGGCGCAAGCAACACTCTCCGGATCGATCCATACCACCGGAGACACCACCTTTGCAGGCACTGTCTTTCCCGTTGGCAACCTTAGTATTACTTCCGATACAGGCAATATCGCGTTCAATAACACGACAAGCTCCCTGACAGGCGCCTATGGATTGACCCCGCAATTGAACTTGAGTGCAGCTCAAGACATCACGTTTCTCGGCTCAGTCGGCATCATTCCCATCGGCGATGTAAAGATCACGACAGCTCGCAATGTCCATTTTTTCCTTCAAAACAATCCAACTGTGGCCGTTCAGACTTTCGTCGCTAATTCATTTACACAATTAGCTGGAACAGGGAATACCCTTTTTGAAGGTCCCCTGATCACCTTTGGAGCTCCTGTTGCCCAAGCGGCAGGCACTGTTCCTACTGCGCCTAAAAATGGCGGCCCTGTCTCGATCACGACAAATGGAGCGATCAAATTTTATTGGGGAGTGCAAAACCCTCCCTCGCCAGGCCCTCCTCCACCTTTTAATCCGGTTATTCCTGTTGAAATGCCCGCATCCAATCAGCAGATCGTCTTTAAGTCTGTGATCACGACAACAGGCGGAAGGCAGTCCAGCTCGACAAGCATTCCGACCAATACAAACGCCCCTAACGGGTTAAGCGGAGGAGATGTCACGTTAAGCGGCAGTTCGATCAACTTGCTTGGGATCTATGCAGGAGGAACACCGGCTTTTCCCGGAACTGCAGGAACAGGTGGTAAAGGCGGAACTGTATCGATTACTTCCACAAGCGGAACTTCCGTACAAGGTCCGATCATCGCAACAGGCGGACCGGGAGCAAATGGCGGAGCGCAAGACTATCCAGTGATGACCTATTCAGGCCAGAATTTGAATGCAGCTGGCGCCGATTCGCCCGGCGATATTACAATCAATGGCCCCGCAACCCTGCAAATGAACGGGATCGTGATGAGAGGGGGCAATATCAACATTGGAAATATCCAAAGCTCGGCCCCTGGCAATCTTTTGGCCATCGACGCATCGAGCGCAAGCGCTGTCAATTTAGGAGGCTTGTCCAATTTAAGTTATTTCATCGTCGATTATGCAAAAGGGCTTACCGTTACGGGAGCATCGACCATTTCCGGAGTGGACCTTGTCAATGCAGGAACAAACCACATCACCTTCAAACAAAATGTGACATCAACTGACATTCAAGCGTTTGAAAACAATTTCTGCGCAGTATTTGAACAAGGTTTCAACGCAACCACTTCCTCATTCTTGAACTGCGGAGTAGGCTGCCCTCCAAATCCACCGCCGCCTCCTCCGCCTCCTCCAGGGCCTCCGCCGCCACCGCCTCCTCCAGGTCCGCCGCCACCGCCTCCTCCTCCGCCAGGGCCTACACCAGAGCCTTCCCCTTCGCCATTTCCAAATCCTCATGGGAAAGGCTTTGCAGGGGTGTACTATCCAACATTCAACTTCCTTTATTACCCTGGCTACCTATTTGGAAATGACGATAGTTTCCTTGCCGTCCCAAGGGAGATGTTCTATTTGAGCTTTATTTCAGACGATCTAGAGGAAGAAAAATTACAGTAGAGAGCGAACCGCAAGGCTTAAGAACCTAAGAGGTGCATAATGCATAGTAAATGGCTGAAATCTCTTCGAAGAAAAATTAAACGCTTATGCGAGATCAGTTTCATCTGCATTGGATCGTTTCTATTGATACAAGCTGCCTGCCCAAATCCAAGCGTGACAGATGGATACATGGGAAATGTAGGGACAACAGCTGGTAATTGTTCTACCTACCCACTGGCTCCGCTATGCGCGTTCGGATCTGTTTCCATTAATCAAAACTCCCCTCTTCAGTCAGTCAATCGCCTTAATCCTACGCAGCTTCCTACAACCAATAATTTCCAACTCTTTCAAAACCCATGTGGCGTCAACCTCAACCAATGGGTATCTGGAGGTACTAATGGGGTATCTGCAGGTGCAGGCGGCCTTAGAATGAGGGCAGGCCCTTTTTTAGTCGGCATGGCGCAAACAGGCCCCATTGCAACAGTCGCTCAGTTCAACTTCAATCAAAACAAAGACTTGCCTGCAATCACAGCTGATTCTCGGATGACATTTTTCTTTAGCGCGACCGAAACAAATCAAAGCGGCAACGATTATTTTAATGTATCAACTAACATTGTGAACTCTGAAACTTGCGAGATCACCTACACTCCCAAAAATGGCACCAACGGAACGATCACCGATTACATTGTCACAGGCAATGTCTTTCATGATGTCTATTACAATAATCTGCATCCCGCAATTGCAATCAGCAATACGGCCGTCGTCAGCGGCGGCGGAATCTTAATGAGCGTAGATGGGGGACCTCTTCAATCCTATGCTTTTGAATCTCACGTTACAGGGAAAATCTTTCAGTTTTTTGTCCAACGTTATTCGGGAGTTGGCCCCGCGACTTTTATCCTCTACGTCGTTGATGCCAATGACTCTCCGTTAACTTTTAAAGTTTGTGATAATACGAGCACGAATTTTCCACTGACCTTGGATCACACGCAACCCGCCTATACCGGATTTTTAAGACTCGCTGCCATTTCAACCAATGATCCGCTCGCCAGTCCAGGAACTCAGTGGCAACAATCAAACTACTATATGCCAGAAGATATCGCCAATTCAGCTGACACCTCCAATCCGCCATCAAGCTGCGCAATTGAAGTTTCTGGTTGCCCTCTAACACCCACTACGCCCAATTGGTGGACGACACCGCAAGTCGATACGATTTCACCGACAGGAATGACCTTTTACATGCTCCTGCCGACAGGTTGGGCAGCCCTTTTTCAAAGCCTTGCCACAAAAGTGATCAACGGCAATTGGATTGCTCCTTCAGGAACTTCTATCCAATATCCAGCTTCTCAAGCCATGTCGATCTTCCTCCCTGCAATCGCCATGAACAATTACAACACGGCATTTGGATGGTACCAAGATCTCGTCTCCCAGCTGAACCCCTCATGCACACTCCCTAATCCGCCGAATTGCGCATCGCCGCCTGCCATCACCGATGGAAGCGATTTTTCAACGAACTACTTCACTCTTCTGTTCGATATGATCATGGCCTCGAATCTAGCTTCCGATATTTCGACATTCCAGACAGGGAACAGGACGCTTCCAACCTATATCATTACAGCACCCGTCAACAATGTCGCCGTCTATACAGCCCACCGGCGCTATGTTCCAACCCGTGCCGATATCAGCACTACTGCTAACTCGGTCAGCTGGACTTACACCCTCTCTTCCGCCGTCCCTCCTGGCGATGGACAAAATAAGGCCCTAGTGTGCTTTCCATTTTGGAAATATCTGCAAGGAACAACACCCGGAGTTGTCAATACAACTCCCGGAGGCGGCCAACCCCTGCAAAACTTCATTTTCAACGATACCGTAAAAGGAACACTCTACACCGCAGAAGCCATCAATGGCGTTGTCACATTTCTTGAAGGCGGAACCCCATCCTGGTTTACGCCTACAGATCTTTTCATCCCTAGCACGCTAGGAGCTACGTTTACAGGTACACAAGTGACTCAGCTTGGCCAAGCCCTGACCATGATTGAAAATGAAGTCATTCCTCTTCCCTACTTCCCGGAAAACCGGCTTGATCCAGCCTATGATGCTGGCAAAACATGTTTTATGTTGGCTAAAACAGCGCTTTACATTGCTTATTACATGAGCAACAATGGTAGTGGCAGCACCCCTGCTCAAATCAAGGCAAAAACACAGCCCTATATCGACAATTCCAAAAGCATCCTCAACGCATACCTGATCTCAAGAACGCCGGGATCTTCCTATTTTGTCGCAGACCGAACGAGTGGAGGGATCTGCGTCAATGGAGCGGGCGGAAACGGCGCATGGGCTAAAGGGCCAAACCTGCAGCAATCGGTTGATAGCGGCGTCGATTTTGGCAACTACGTCTACAATGACCACCACTTCTTTGCCGGATATTATTTGCTGGCAAGCGCCATGGTCACCAGCTGGGAGCTAACCTATAACCCAGGCAGCCTTTGGATCAATCTCCCAGTCGTTGGGGCCGACAATCAGACTTATAAAGTCAGAGATATGATCGATTTTCTCTGGAGAGATACCCACAACCCCTTTACAAATGACAACACCCAGGCAATCTATGACCCAGACCTCCCATACGATCGTTATAGCATCTCTTGGGAAGGGCATAGCATTGCCAACGGCCTGCAATATGAACCCTCTGCATTAGGCAGAAACCAAGAAAGTATCGCAGAGGACTTCAATTGCTTCCTAGGGATGAATGCGTTTGCTCAAGTTGTCCTGCAAACAGCGTTGTCAGGCCCTGAAACAATGCGCTATCAGACAGTGCGCGACTTCAGCCTAATGCGCTTAAAGATGGCAGCCTCCTCAGGAATTCTCTGGTACAAGAACTATACCTTTTGGAAAGGGGCAAACCAGTTCACGATATCTCCATCGCCAACTACCCCTGCAATCTACATCGGGCAGTTCACACAGGCGACCGTGACAAACGGACAAGTGAACGACAATTCTGCGCAGAACCAGACCTTCTTTTAGAAATGCATTTGCCATTCACCGGAGTGTAACGATATGTTGCACTCCCTCGGCAAATCCTCTTTACTTTTATTCATTTTTAACGATAAGAGTAGGGGTAAGAATGCAACACGCAACAACGATTGCTTCCTCGATTTTTTCATAACATAAGAGAGATGGCGCATGGATATTCTGAAAATTAAAGGCGGTAGGCCGCTGGAAGGAAAAGTACGCGCTGCCGGCGCTAAAAATGCGATCACCAAACTCTTGGTAGCCTCTTTGATTTCCGATAAAAGATGCACCTTTTACAACGTGCCTAATATCGCTGAAGTTGAAGTGACTGTCGAACTCTGCAAAGAGATCGGTTCCGTTGTCCACTGGGACCGAGCTGAAGGCGTTATTGAAATCATCACCAAAGAGTTCAAGACAGGCTACGTACCGCAACGTTTTTCAGGATCGAACAGGATTCCCATCCTCATGATCGGCGCCTTGCTTGGAAGGACCGATGAGGACATCATTGTTCCAACTGCCGGCGGTTGCAAAATTGGAAAACGTCCCGTCGACTTCCATATTGCAGCGCTTGAAAAACTCGGCGCCACGATCGAATACCGTGAAATGAAAAAAGAAGGCGCCTATCTTGCGCGCGCCCACCATGGATTGAAAGGAACGCTTATCCAACTTCCCTTTCCTTCCGTTGGCGCAACAGAGAACTCGATCCTCGCCGCCGCCCGAGCCAAAGGGACAACTGTAATAAAAAATGCGGCCATCGAACCTGAGATCATCGACCTGATCCTCTTTTTGCAAAAGCTCGGCGTAACGATAGGCATCGATTCCGATCGGACCATCCAAGTCCAACAAGCCACCCAGTTCTTCGAAGTCGAACACACTGTGATCACCGACAGGATCGAAGCCGCATCTCTTGGCCTTGCCGGCATCAGCACGCAAGGACGCGTCCTAGTCGAAGGAGCGCAGCACCACCATATGATCACCTTTCTGAACAAGCTCCGCGAAGTTGGAGCTGGTTTCGAAGTAAAGAAAGAGGGGATCGAATTTTTCTACAAAGGCCCTCTCAAAGGGGGAGTTTTAATTGAAACAGACGTCCATCCCGGCTTTATGACTGACTGGCAACAACCATTTGTTGTCCTCTTAACACAAGCTACCGGCTCTTCCGTTGTCCATGAGACTGTTTATGAAAACCGTTTCGGTTACACAGCAACCCTTAAGCAAATGGGAGCCGATATTGAAACGTTCACCCACTGCTTAGGCGGCAAGGCCTGCCGTTTTGCCTCTCACAATTTTCAACATAGCATAGTCATCAAAGGTCCAACTCCTTTGGTTGCAAAGGATATCGCAATCCCTGACTTGCGCGCTGGATTCGCCTATGTCCTAGCAGCATTGCTAGCGCCAGAGACAAGCCAGATTTCCGGACTGCACTATCTCGATCGGGGATACGAACAGATCGTCGCAAAGCTGACAGCTTTAGGCGCCGATGTCTCCCGAACTTCCCAAACCTTGGAAGAAGCGATCGCTCGTCCCAAAGAGAAGCTGACAAAAGTTCCTTAAGGCGATGTCTTTTATAGATCTTGGCTTTTTAGCTATTGCTTCGCCCCCGAACTAAAAAATTTCTTACACAACAGCGTTGTAGAAATACTAGACCTCTTGCATAACCTGCTTTGCCTGTAAAAGAGAATGCTTTTACCGTGTCAATGGGGATATGCAAGAGGTCTATTGACCATGATCCTCCATTAGGGTATGATTGACAGCCCTACAAGCTTACGGAAAGGCTCATGCACGACAATAAACCTCCTCTGTGGAGGGAGATCCAACGCACCAATTTTACCGACTGGAAAGAACTCGGCCAATTCCTCGAATTGGAAGCGAATGAGCTGGGGGAAGCCTGCCACATCTCCCATTTTCCCTTGAACCTGCCCCGAAGATTGGCTGAAAAAATTCAAAAGGGATCGATCAACGACCCAATCTTGCGGCAATTCCTTCCCACATCCGCGGAAAAGGTCCAATCCGATGGGTTTTGCTCCGATCCTGTCGGCGACCTCCCTTCCCAAAAGACCGCAAAACTGCTCCACAAATACCAAGGACGGGCCCTGCTCCTGTGCTCCAGCGCATGCGCAATGCACTGCCGCTATTGTTTCCGCCAGCATTTCGATTACGCGACCTCTCGAAAGGGATTTTCCGATGAATTGGAAGCCATTAAAAACGAGCCGACTTTAAGCGAGATCATTTTAAGCGGCGGAGATCCTTTGTCCCTTTCCAACCGGGAATTGAAGCATTTGATCGAATCTTTAAGCGATATCCCTCATGTCAAACGGATCCGTTTTCACACGCGGTTCCCGATCGGGATCCCTGAAAGGATCGATCCGGAACTGTTGGAAATCCTTAAGGCTAGCCGCCCTCAGATCTTCTTTACAATCCACTCGAACCATTCCCGGGAATGGGATGATGATGTTCGCCTTGCGCTCAAGCAAGTGCAAAAGCTGGGGATTCCTGTTTTATGCCAAACGGTGCTTTTGAAAGGAATTAACGACGATATTGATACACTGCAAAGCTTGTGCGAAACGTTGGTCGACCAAGGGATTATCCCCTACTACTTGCACCAGCTCGATAAAGTCTTAGGAACGCTCCACTTTGAAGTCGCCGAATCAAAAGGGCTGGAACTCATGGACGAGCTGTCCGCTCGCCTTTCGGGCTACGCCGTTCCCAAATACGTGCGGGAAATCGCCGGAGAAAAAAACAAAACTCCGCTAGTCCCGCAACGCCTTCAGGACAGCGCCCCCATTACATCCGGTCTAATGTCTTTAGGCCAAGGATAGAAAGTCCTTTTTCCAACATACGTCCGGTCGCTTCGCACAAAAGCAGACGGCTTTTTTCTTCCGGGCTTCCTTCGACCCTGCAATCGCGGAAAAAGGCATGGAACTTTTCCGCCAGCGCATACAAATAATCGCACAGACGGTTCGGCAGCAATTCGCGGGACATGCCGTCAAGCGTTTCGCCGAACTGCCGCAAATGGATCGCGAGGGAAATTTCCGATGGATGCTCAAGGACGATTTCATTGGACTTCATGACCTCTTCGATCTCCAATCCCACTTTCCTCTTAATTCCTTGGATGCGCACGAAGGCATAGAGCAGGAAGGCTGCTGTGTTTCCTTCGAACTTGAGCATCCTCTCATAACTAAAGAGGTAATCTTTGACCCGGTGGCAGCTTAAGTCAGCGTATTTAACTGCATCAATCCCTAAAACTTGGGAAAGGCGGTTCAGCTCATTCTCTTCTAAATCGGGCATCCTTTCCGACATGATCTGCTTGGCTTGACGGATCGCTTCAAAGAGAAGATCGACAAGCTTTTCCGTTTCGCCAGATCTCGTCTTGAATTTTTTCCCATCAGCTCCTAGCACGACACCGAAGGGGACATGATCGACATGGATTTTTTTGGGGTCGTAGTATCCTGCTTTTTCAGCTGCTTTGAACAGCATGGCAAAATGCAAGCTTTGTCCAGCATCCGTGACGTAGATGATCCGATCCACTTTTTCAACCTGGATACGGTGGCGGATCGCAGCCATATCTGTCGTATCGTAGTTGTATCCTCCATCCGATTTCTGGACGATCATCGGAAGGATTGTTCCATCTCGGTTAGCAAATCCTTCAAGAAAAATGCACTTCGCTCCGTCGGAAACTGTGATCAGCCCTTTTTGATCGAGCTCTTTGACGATCTCTTCCAGAAAGGGATTGTAAAAAGACTCTCCCCGTTCAACAAGATGGATATCGAGAAGCTGGTAGATCTCAGAAAATGCCTTTCGAGAAATAGCGCAAATGGCCTGCCAGGCTTTTAAAGAAATCGGATCGCCGCCTTGAAGCTTGACAACTTGAAGCTGCGAGCGTTTTTTAAATTCCGGGTCCTCATCGAACCGTTTCTTCGACTCTTTGTACCATTGCATAAGCTGCGGCAGATCAGCGTCCATTGTTCCAGTCAATGCTTCAGGAGCGACATCTTGCATGTAAGCAATGAGCATTCCAAACTGGGTTCCCCAGTCCCCAATGTGATTGAGCCTGAGGACATCGTGACCTAAAAACTCGAACAGGCGGGCTAGAGCATCTCCAATGATCGTAGAGCGCAAATGCCCAACATGCAGCTCCTTGGCGATGTTCGGTGAAGAATATTCAACAATGACCTTCTCTTTGCGCGCAGGAAGCGGAACACCTAAGCGCTTGTCGCGCAAAATTTCTGTTGTTTGCTTCGAAAGAAAGGTCGGATCAATCGTGATATTGATGAACCCTGGCCCTGCAATTTCAAGCTTGGAGATCATCTGCTTTCCGTTGTCCCCATCCTTCTCGACCGACTGCACAATAAGGGTTGCGACATCGCGCGGACTTTTCTTAACCTCTTTGGCAATTTTTAACGCGTTATTGCATTGATAGTGGCCGAATTGAGGCTGAGTGGACTGGGTAATTTCAGAACAGAACAATTCTGAATCTTGCGGAAGCTCTGTATGAAAGGCTTTTTTAAGCGCTGCATCAAACTTTTGATGCAGCACATGAATGATGGTTTCCATGAATGCGAACCTTAAGAGCGGTAGACGTCGTTTATTTTTTGTTGGTAGCGTGGTGGAACACAGGCGGATTTTGACGTTTGCCGATCCGGTACTTCAAACGGTAATCGCCTAGCGCCATAGCCGCTTTATGCGTTGAACAGCGGTTTTGTTCTGCAATGTCGTAGATGACCATCAGTTGATCGTACAATTTATGGATCTTATTTCTTGCAACAGAAGGATTGTAACCGGAGCCTTCCAGCTCTTGCGTCACATTGATCAAACCGCCTGCATTGATCACGAAATCGGGGGCATATAAAATCCCTCTTGCCATCAACTCATCGGCATCCTGATCTTTCAATAATTGGTTGTTCGCGCATCCGGCAATCGCGCTGCAACGCAAATGGGGGATTGTCTGAGCATTAATGACGCCGCCCATCGCACAGGGCGCTAGCACGTCGCATGTCACTTTAAGGATCTCATCGGGAGCTACGACTTGGGCATCAAACTGCCTCGCCCATCGACTGCATCTTTCAGCATCGATATCGCTCATGATGATCTTCGCACCGTTCCAGAAGAGAAATTCTGCAAGGCTGGCTCCGACGCTTCCCATTCCTTGTATCGCAACGACCTTTCCCTCTACTGAATCGGAACCGGTGAGCTTCTTAAGGACCGACTGGATTCCTCGGTAAGTACCCCAAGCTGTATATGGAGAAGGGTTGCCGCTGCTCTTGTCATGGGGCAAACCAACAACGTAAGGAGTAGCACGGCTGATGACCATTACGTCTTGAGGAGAGCATCCCACGTCTTCAGCGCAGATGTAGTCTCCTCTTAGCTGGTCTACTGCTTGGCCGAATGCAAAAAGAAGCTCTTCTGATTTGTCTTTCTTAGGATCGGCGATAATGACGCTTTTCCCTCCGCCCCAACCGCATTCGGAAAGAGCCGATTTATAGGTCATCCCTTTCGAAAGGCGCATCACATCATTAAGGGCAGCATCAAACGTCGTATAAGGGAAAATCCTTGTTCCACCGAGCGCCGGACCCATCCCAGTCGTATGGATGCAGACAATGGCATTAAGCCCTGCCTGTTCATTTTTAATACGCACAACCCTTTCATATCCAGGGACTTCGATTTCTTCTAGAACCAGTGATTCTTCAAGAATTAGAGCCATACGTCCTTAACCTCCATTCGACTGTTGACCTAATAAATTTTAGGTGCAAACAAAAATTTAGAAAAGAAAGATAAGATGGTATCAGGCCTCAAGATCAAAATCAACCACTGTTTTGACAAGCGCCACCTTTACACTTGAAGGTTAATATGGATTTACAGTAGTGTAATTCATCATTTTAAAAGGCAATTGAGGGAAAAATGGCAACAGTGGCTATTTCAGGAACGCTAAAGGACGAACTATTAAAATTTCTTAAGAAAAATCGAAAAGCAGATATTGTGACCACCTACCTCTTTTTTTTAGAAAAAAAATTTAATATCAGCCCTGTCTTGTTCATCCGCGATAAAATGATCTTCCAAAGCCAAGAAGAGCTGATCAAAAATCTTGAGTCTCAAGGAAAGCTTTGGCGCGAAACAGAGATCAAAATCCAATACGGGCAACAGAGCGTCAACGACCAGACAAAGAAAATCTACATCTGCCCCTTCACAGGAAAAGTCTTCGGAGACAACACCCACCCCAACCCTCAAGATGCGATTTATGATTGGGTCTCCAAATGCCCTGAGAATACAGAACGGGTCGGCGGCTTGAAGGCGAAGAGGTTCTTTGTCTCTGAAGATCCCGAGGTGATCAAAAACTACGTTGTCAAACGGAAAGAGCCGATCACGAAAATTGTTTATTCTTCAGCGATTACCGGCAAACTGTACAACAGCAAGCAAGCTGTGATCGAAGACTTTGTGAAAAATCAGCTGAAACCGATTCCGCTCGAGGAAGTTCCGAACCAAAACAGGTTTCAAATTGAAGAACACTTTCTAACATTCATCCAAAAACAACTTGAAGAAAGCAAAATCAACGCTTTTGCTGAAACCCTCTCCGGAATTGAAGAATTCGCGTCCTTCATTGACCAATGGCTGGAAGAGGAGAAAGATGAAGCAGCCGACAGCGAATAAGGTTTGTTACCGTTTTTGCGCTCATTCGCCTGAGGAGACAATTGCTTTTGCCAAACAATTTGGTTCCAACCTGCCTCCAAAGGCGACCATTGCTTTTTCTGGAGGCCTTGGCGCCGGCAAAACGACATTCATTCGCGGACTCGTAGAAGGGGCAGCCGGCATCGATCCCCGTCAAGTATCGAGTCCAACATTCGCTTTTTTACATATTTACGAAGGCGCGAAGAAAATCTACCATTTCGATCTTTACCGGCTGCCAAACGAAGGCGAATTTATATCATCTGGATTTGATGAATTTATTCATGCAGATGGAATATGCTGCATCGAATGGGCGGAAAGGATCCCCTCCTTCCTACCTAAAGACTGCCTTACAATTCATATCGCCCACGCAGGAGAAGGCGCTAGAACAATCGAGATCATTGAAGAGAGATCACTATGAAAAAAATCACCTTTTCAAATGCTCGATATGTCGGATCTTCTTTATCTCAAGAGAGCCTTCCTCAGCTCAAGACTGAAAATGGAAATCTTCTCCCTGAAATTGTCATTGTCGGCAAATCGAATGTTGGCAAATCCTCTTTGATCAACCATCTATTAAAACGCAAAGACCTCGCTCGCGTTTCAGCAACTCCCGGAAAGACCCAGACCCTGAATTTTTTTACAATCGACGATGAATTAGTCCTCGTCGACCTTCCAGGGTACGGATACGCAAAAGCGACGGACGAGCTCAAAAAGCAATGGTCGGGAGCCATTGACCACTACCTGAAAAATCGACCGACGCTGAAATTAATCCTATTTCTTATGGACTGCAGGCGCGAGCCATCTCAGGAAGACTGCGCCTTTGCCAAATGGATCGCCCACCACCAGCTGCCTGTCTTGATCATCTTTACCAAAGCTGACAAGCTGAACAACCATGAGAAACAGCTCAAAGCTCTTAATTGCCTTTCAGTTTTTAATAATTTTTTCCACCATCATCCCGTCCAGTTTCTTCATTATTCTACTACAGATGCGCGGTATCGAAATGAACTCATTGAGCAAATTAACAACATATTGACCAAACCCCCTTCTCAAGCCCAAGCTTAAGGACACAGATACTGTATGGGCCTTATTTCAAAAGACACTTTCATCTGCCTAGACTGCGAGACGACCGGACTTACGCCGGAATCGGATCAAATCATCGAAGTCGCTGTAGTAAAATTCACCTTTGATCAGATCCTTGACTCCTTCGAAACTTTGATTGATCCGCAATTGCCGATCAATCCGGAATCGATCGCCATCCATCATATCACCGATGACATGGTCCAAGGAAAACCTAAAGTCCAAGAGATCCTTCCCAAAGTCTTTGAGTTCATTGGAAAGCACATCATTGTCGGCCATGGGATCAACAATGATATCGCGTTCCTTTGCGCCGCAGCTAAACAGCACCAAATTCCATGCAACCTCCATGCCCATGTGTATATCGACACACTGAGGCTCGCAAGGCTTTATGGAGAGAGTCCCATCAATTCGCTTGAGAAATTAAGACAGCACTTTAACATCGCTGAAGAAGGGGCCCATCGAGCAATGAGCGATGTAGTCGTCAACATTGAAGTGTTCAAATATCTTGCTCAACGCTATAAAACAACTGAAGAACTGCTGCATCGCTTGAAGAGTCCGATTATGCTCAAAGCGATGCCGCTCGGGAAACATAAGGGCCGTCCATTTTCTGAGATTCCCATCGAATACCTTAGATGGGCCGCTCATCAGAACTTTGACCAAGACCTGCTCTTCTCGCTTAAGACAGAACTAAAAAAACGAAAAAAAGGATCCAACTTCAGCCAAGCTGCTAATCCTTTTTCAGAACTATAAGAGAACCTAAAAAGAATTACAGAACTTGACGAATGTTTTATTGGGACAGGTTCAAATGGGCAAGTTAAATATTCAAGATTTAGACCTGAAGGGTCAAAGAGTCTTAACGCGCGTTGATTTCAATGTTCCATTAAGTCCTGACGGCGCCATATCCGATGACACGCGCATCCAGGAATCCCTTCCGACCATTCGGCTTATTTTGGAAAAAGGGGGAAAACCTATCCTGATGAGCCACCTGGGACGTCCTAAAAACGGCTGGGATCCAGAACTCTCTCTCTCTCTTTGCGCAAAAGCTCTTTCCCAGCTCCTCGGCATTCCCGTCAAAATGGCAAACGACTGCGTTGGAAAAGAGACGCAAGCGATGGCATCTGATCTGAAAGAAGGCGAAGTGCTCCTTTTAGAAAACCTCCGCTTCCATGAAGCAGAGGAACATCCCGATTCCGATCCTAATTTTGCCAAACAGCTTGCCTCCCTTGGCGACATTTACGTCAACGATGCTTTTGGGACTGCGCACAGGACCCACTCCTCGACAGCTACGATCGCCCAATACTTTCCAGGCAAGTCCGCTTGCGGCCTCTTGATGCAGAAGGAGCTTTCTTTTTTAGGAAACCTCCTTGCAAATCCTAAACGCCCATTTTTTGCCATCATCGGAGGGGCTAAAATCTCAAGCAAAATAGGCGTACTTCAATCCCTGATCGATAAAGTCGATGGTCTTTTCATCGGAGGAGCGATGGCATTCACATTCCTAAAAGCCCTAGGCGTATCCATCGGAAATTCCTTATGCGAGGACGATCAAGTCCCAACTGCTTTACAATTGATCAACTCCTGTAAAAGTAAAAAGATCCCCCTCTTGCTGCCGAGAGATTTTGTCGCTGCAGATTCGATCAGCGAAAAAGCAAAATGCCAGTTCGCTTCGGCGACTCAAGGGATCCCCTCAGGCTTTCAAGGCGTTGATATCGGGCCCAACACGATTCTCCAATGGCGCGCAGAACTGCAAAAAGCTGGAACGGTGTTTTGGAATGGACCGCTTGGAGTATTTGAAATTTCCTATTTTGCCACAGGGACCCAGAAAATTGCAGAGGCGCTTGCCCAATTAAAAGCGGTGACGATTGTCGGCGGCGGCGATTCCGTCGCTGCGGTCAAACAAATGCACTTGGACAAAAATTTTACACATCTTTCTACTGGCGGCGGGGCTTCCCTTGAGTTTCTGGAGCTTGGGCGCCTTCCTGGAGTCGACGCCCTCAGCAATACCTAAACGAGTTGGCCTGCATTGCATCCCGAATAGGCGCAAATTAATTTTTTTATCCGTTCCGACCGATAGAATCAGCTTCTTAAACTAATCTCGAAAGACCAATCTAGTTGTCAAATAAAGCAAAACCCTTATAATAGGGGCAATTCTAGATACCGACTTGAGGAAATTAAAAATTTAAACCCCTTCTTGGTGAAGGTGTTGATTTATTTTTAATTTTTATCCTCGAAGCAATCAACCTAGGCATCATATGTCTGCGCCTACCAAGGCAGGTTTTAGTAGAATCCGATCTTATCTGTGGCCGATACACCGGCATGAGCTCAAAAAGTTCATACCCATGCTGATCATCTTCTTCTTGGTCGGCTTTAATTATAGCCTCTTGCGCGCAACAAAAGACGCCCTCGTCGTGACGGCACCTTCATCCGGGGCCGAGGCGCTGCCCTTTTTAAAAGTCTGGGCAATCGTTCCGATGGCCTTTTTGTTCACATTCCTCTTCACACGCGTTTCCAACCGGGTCAGCCGCGAGCAAGTTTTTTATGTGATGATGACCATTTTTGTCTCGTTCTTCTTGATATTCATGTTTTTCTTATATCCATTTCAAGATAAGCTCCATCCACATACGCTTTGCGATAAAGTTCAAGAAATTCTTCCCAGAGGCTGCCAAGGGTTGATCGCCATTTTCCGCAACTGGACGTTCACCTTGTTCTACGTCATGTCGGAAATGTGGAGCACGATCATCATGACTGTCCTAGCATGGGGATTTGCCAATGATGTGACCTCTGTTAAAGACGCCAAACGCTATTATGGGCTTCTTGGGATCAGCATTAATTTTTCAGGCATTGCTGCTGGACAAGTTGCCACCTCCATGTCCCAGCACGTCTACAACCCCAATTTACCTATCGGCGGCGACGCCTGGGGACAAGCAATTTTTTTACTGACAAGCGTCATCATTGTAGCAGGGTTAGTCTGCATGGGCCTGTTCCGTTATATCCACAAGCAGGGCTTTGGATATAACGCTCCCTTCTACCGGGAACAAAGCGGAAATGCGGAAGTCAAAATGGGGCTCCGCAAGAACTTCAAGTACCTTGCACAATCCAAATATCTCATTTGCATTGCAGTCATCGTTGTGATGTACAACATCGCGATCAACCTCGTCGAGGTCGTGTGGAAAGACCAGGTCAAACAACTCTACCCCAATCCTGCTGATTTCAATGCATACATGGGTAAAGTTTTGACTGGAATCGGAATTGTGGCCACAGTGACAAGCATCTTCATTTCCGGAACGATCATCCGCAAGTTCAGCTGGACCGTAAGCGCATTGATTTCGCCGATGATATTATTGATCACAGGCGTAGCCTTCTTCTTTTTCTTCTTCTTTAAAGATTCTAGCTTTGCATCCGTAGCGACTTGGCTTGGAACGACGCCTCTTGCCCTCTGCGCATTTTTTGGATCCTTGCAAAATTGTCTTGCCAGAGCTTCCAAGTACACCCTATTCGATGCAACCAAAGAGCTGGCCTTCATTCCTTTATCAAAAGAATGCAAGCTCAAAGGAAAAGCTGCTATCGACGGCGTTGGATCGAGGATCGGCAAATCTGGAGGGTCCCTCATCCATCAAGGCCTTTTGATGTTCTTTGGAACAGTTGCCCTTAGCACTCCGATCGTCGCTTTCATTCTTCTTTTTGCAATTGCCGGCTGGATGGTGGCTGTCCGCGCCTTAGGAAGGCAATTCAATGCACTGGTCTCCCATCATGAGACATTGGCCGTCCCTGATGATGAAAAGCCAGCTTTGCAACCCTCTATTAAGGATCCAGCTACCCACACGACTTAAGCGAAGGAATTGCAAAGCAAGTTTTGCAATTCCCTCAGCGTCTAATCCAACAGGATGTATTCAAAGATCCACTTCCCAAGCGCATAACCTCCTGCAGAAAAAATCACAGAATTGACCATGACAAGGGCGATGCTCTTTTTACAGGCTCCCAATAAATAGGCGACGCAAAGGCTTAAAGAAAAGAATAATGCATCCATGACAAGAGAAAAACCATGGGGCACGTAAATCGACTCTCCCATGCAAGAGCAAGGGAGCTCTGCTAAATACCAGAACAGGGAATACCCGCCCCAAGACGCAAACACTAGAGATGCAATGAACCAGATCTCCAACCGTTTGCGGAACAAAATAAGGGAGCCGATCAAGGCCATTTCAAAAAAGCTGACAAAAATATCTAGAGCGGGAAAATCGTCGCTTGGAGAAAAAAGTTTCCCGAAGGCTGCAACCAGGATAATGCTCGATAACAAAAGCACGGAAAGCAAAGAAACAGCTTGGACATTTCCAGGCAATTCAATGGTTATTATTGAATTTTGATTGCTGATGTCCAAAAATTTTAATTGTTTCATTTTCCTCTCATTATTAATCAGACGCAAAACAAATAATTACATAAATAAAAAACCGCAAATCAATCAAATTTTCCAATTAACACATCCCAAAGAGGATTAATTGTAAATAAATCCCTGCTGTGTGCTATAACCATAATACTATGGAAACATTGATCGACTTTATCACCCGCCACGCTAGCCAGGCACATTGGTATGTCTTTGCAGCTATCATTTTAGCCGGCTTCAACATACCGATCAGCGCCGATATCCTTATCCTCATCAGCGCATTTATTGCAGCCGCAATCCTTCCGGAGCATACTTGGCATTTATACCTAAGTATCCTATTTGGGTGCTACCTATCCGCTTGGTGCGCATACTGGACGGGAAGGCTTGTAGGAAGACAGCTCCACCGTTTTTCATTTTTTTCTAAGCTTTTGAAGCAAGAGCGGATGGACAAAGTGAGAAATTTTTATGAAAAATATGGGCTTTTGACCCTCGTCATCGGAAGGTTTATCCCCTTTGGCGTGCGCAACTGCATCTTTATGACGACCGGCATGAGCAAATTCAATTTTTATCGATTCATGCTCATGGATGCATTGGCCTGCTTCATTTGGTGCAGCACCAGCTTCTATGCCTTTTACACCCTCGGCCAAAACTATCAAGTGATTTGGCACTATCTGAAGACATTTAATCTCTTGATCTTCGCAGCTTTCAGTGTGACTGTAATTAGCATTATTTGGTATAAGAGTAGAAAGAAGGCACGATCGACCCGACTTAGAGACGCCCTCTGAAGCTGGTTAAGGATCAACGAGACGAGAACTAATTCGATAAAGCGATGTTGAGCATCTCTAATGGACTTTCCTTTTTAAGAGCACCCCTTGCTTTCCTCTTTTTAGTGGAAAACACGTCATTTCGCATTGCTGCCATTTTGTTGGCCATGATCACCGATAGCATCGATGGATATTTGGCCAGACGGCGTCGCGCAGTGACCCAGTTCGGGGCAATCCTCGATCCTGCAATGGACAAATTCTTTGTCTTCTTTGCTCTTACCGTCCTCATGCTCGAAGGGAAAATCGAAATGTGGGAATCCCTTGCCATGATCTCGCGCGACTTCTTTTTATGCGCTTTTGGAATTTACCTGAGCCTTTCCGGCCTATGGAAAGCCTATGAGTGCAAATCGATCCGCTGGGGGAAAGCGACGACAGCCCTCCAGTTCCTCGCTTTGATAGGGATCACCCTTCAATTTTCTTTCCCAGGATACTTCTACTTTATTTTTATCCTGTTCGGACTGCTTGCTTTTATCGAGCTCTTTTTAGAACTCTACTTGTTCAAGAAGAGCCGTTCCACAAGCGCCTCTAATTAATCCCAAAATAGTCTTCCTGACCGTCCTATCATCTTGTTATTTAATAATATCTTCAGCAATCAAATTTGGATAGGAAGCTGCCTTTATCGGAAACATCACGATTTGAGCATGAAGAATCAGGAGTTTGGAAAGGAAACTGCTCCAATGTTTTCACATAGAAGCGATGTGGATTTTGAGACTGCGGATAGACAACAAGGTCCGGCAACCCTCGCAGCAAAGAGCTTGCGAGGAACCTTGGACCCGAACTAGCTAGGCCAAAAACCGATTCTTCTGCAATCACACTCAATTCGGAACAGGTGTTAATGCGCCTTGTATGGTCATTGTAGGGAAGGGCATTTCCGCTCCCTTGGCCTTGATCACGTCGTAGACAAGGATTAAGACTTCCTGTTTAACGCTCAAATAATGGTCATACTTAGTTGCCAGCGTATAAATGTCGATGGTAATGTCGAGTGTGTATTGGTTATAAGAACTAAAGGTGACTAGGACAGGCAAGTGGGTATCAATTGCCGAATGCTCGCTGATCGCTTGCTTGATCTCTTCGCACAAATTCCTCATCTTAGGAAAATCATCATAACGGATCCCGATCTTTTCTAAGATCCTTCGGTGGGTCATACGGGAAGAATTGACAACTAAGATGCTAGAAAAAATCGCGTTGGGCAAATACACCGGCCTTTTTTCCTTATCCCGGATCGATGTCAAGTACCATCCAATCTCTTCGACATGCCCTTCTAACTGGCGCTCAGGCAGCACAACATAATCGCCGCTCATAAAAGGACGGGTAATATAAAGCATAAGTCCGCCGAAGAAATTGGCGATCACATCTTTAGCAGCGAATCCGATTGCAGCAGCGCCAATACCTCCAAATGCAATCAGCGGCCCAAGGTTGACTCCCCAGACCTGCAGAACAATCATTGCCGTGATCAGAAGAATAACGATTGTCGCAATCTTGCCGACGACATGGATAAAAGATGTATCGACTTTCCTAGTGTGCCTCTCTTTTTCCAAAATGGAGATCTGAAGCTGATTCTTCCAGCGCATGATCACCCATGTCGTGCATGCGATAATGCATGATGTGCGGAACGCATCGAGGTACTCATCAAAAAAGATAAAGGCGAACCGTTTGCTGAGGACTTCAAGAACCAAAATCCCCCCTAGAACCCACAACAGAATCGTAATGGGCAAAAATGTGATCTCGCCGATTTTTTCTTTCCAATCATGCGTCATCGACAATGAGCGATGGCGGAAATGCTTGACGACCCTTTTGAAAAGGAAATTGATGGCGATCAATGTCAGCAACCCTATAACGATCTCCATAAACCACAAATGGTTGTTAGAAAGCGGTGTCAAGTTGACAACAGTATTTTCCGGTTCCATGAGCACACCTCTATATTTCTTTCATATTAGAGACTGTTAACGAATTTAGTTTCTGTCGATTTTTTTGGACTTTTTCAGAAAATTTTGCGTCCGTTTGTTGGGGGGGGGTTATATCAGCTTTCGTATATTACCCCCAACAAACGGACGCAAAATTTGCG
>JAFEGF010000138.1 GCA_018240225.1 Verrucomicrobiota bacterium | reverse complement strand
CCAAATTTATTTCTGGACTTTTACCAAGATCTTTTTCTTCTTGCCTGACCCGAAAAGCAGATACTCTCCACCAATTAAGAGGTCTTCTTGGATCCGGAACTGAGGATCGTCGACCTTCTCGTTGTTCAGATAAGCGCCAGCGTTTTGGATGAGCCGGAGGGCCTCTGTCTTGCTTGAGGACAGTCCGATACGGGCTGCGACATCGGTGTACTTTTGCCCGACAACTTCAGCAAAATTCAGATCTGTGCTCGGCATATCCTGAGAAATCTCTTTAAAGACCTCAGCATCTAAAACAGCTTTTGAGCCCGGAGCTGCACTCTCAGTGACTTTAAGGGCCGTGGCAAGGCCGTCTTCTCCGTGGATCATGCGCGTAACTTCTTCAGCTAAGCGTTTTTGCACCGTATTAGGGACATAGTCGCTGTAGGCCAGCATCTCTTCGTACTCGCGGATCTCTTTCATCTCCATGAACGTGAGCATACGCATCATTTTGATCACATCTGCATCGGGCACACGGATAAAATACTGGTAAAACTGATAGGGAGAGCACCGGTCTGCAGCTAGCCAAATCGCACCGCCTTCCGTTTTCCCAAACTTCTTTCCATCGCTGCGTGTCAGCAGAGGGAAGGTCAGTCCATAAGCTGCTTCGCCTGAAAGCTTGCGGACCAAATCGATTCCAGCTGTGATATTGCCCCATTGGTCGCTTCCGCCAGCCTGCACTTCCACCTCATGCTGGGTTTTCAGATGGTAGAAATCGTACGCTTGCAGCAGCTGATAGCTAAACTCTGTAAAACTGATCCCCTCTTCTGATTCTAGCCGGGATCGGACGCTCTCCTTCGCCAACATGTTCCCAACGCGAAAATGCTTGCCGACATCGCGCAAAAAATCGACGAGGTTAAACTGAGAAAACCACTGATCATTGTTCAGGACGATCGGGCGGGCGGTGGGATGAAAAAAATCGAGGACCGCTTCAAAATGGCGGCGGATCCTGGCCACGTTCTGGATGATGGCCGCTTGGTCCAAAAGAGGCCTTTCCACGCTTTTTCCAGAAGGGTCGCCAATGCGTCCGGTAGCCCCCCCTAAAATCACCACCGGCGTATGTCCGAACTTTTGGAACCATTTCAAAAAGACGATTCCAACGAGGCTTCCAATGTGAAGGCTATCTGCGGTCGGATCAAATCCCACATACACTTTTAGGGGTTTATCAGCTCGTTTGATCAGTTCTTCACTTGTAAGGGCATCGATAAGCCCTCTTTCCTTAAGACACTCAATGACATTAGACATACTTCATCTTCCTTGAAAAAGAAGAAGTGTAGCGAAAGGAAGAATTTTTCGACAAAACCAATCGAAGATAGCTTGTCAAATTCCCAAATTTTTAAGTTGGGTTATTATTTTTGGACAGTCGTCTTGCGCTCAGCGTAAAACTGGGATGCAGACTTCCCCTTTGATAACTGAGAATCTTTCTTTAACTTTTCAGCGAGCAACACAACGCGTTGGCTCAAATCGGCTGTATTTTGATTCTCGTCGAACAGGCAGATACTCTTAGACTTTAAGACCACTCTGTGCTGAGCATGCCGCTCGATCCAGCGATGGATCTCAATCGCCTTTTTTTCCAATGCCTGAGGAGTAATTTTTTTATCGACCGCTTCCAGCTGGCGTTTGAGCTTTTCCCGCGCTTTGCGTGTTTTAGAGCTTTCGTCTGCCAACTGCATTTTCTTTTCGCTCAATGTATGCGACATACCCCTACCTCACACTTAATATTCTATTTTTGGGAGAATCAGCGCTCAAGACAAGAAGAACGCTCATTGTGTATCATAAAGATTTTAGATTTTACTTCAAATCGAACAATATTTTGACGCCCAAGGATAGGATATAATAAAAAAAATAATGATAAAACAAACTAAATTAAATATACAACCATAAAACAACATTTCCATTCTGGTTATTTCAATTAAATGATAAAATTGTGTGATTTTAACGAAAACAAAAAAAATTAGAAGGAGGCCGCTATGACAACGAAAGCAGTCACCGACAGCACAGACACAGTTTATCCCGCTCCTGCCACCCTAACGGAGCAGGCGGACATAGAACAGGATTCTCTTCTCCTTGATTGTCCTGATGAAATTATCCTGCCGATTTTATTCTCTCTTGGAGAAAAAGACCTCGCTAGCGCTTCTCTAACCTGCCGCCGCTTATATGTCCTTGCCAATGACACATTTTTATGGAAAAACCTCTTTTTTAAAACCTTTCCATACCGAGCCACTAAGGTAACGCCATATCCCATGATCGCATGGAAGCCATTTCATCAAGACGCCTATCGAATTGAGTCCAATCTCCTCCATGGAATTTGCCAAGAAAAAACCCTGCCAGCCCATGATGCTAGGATCACCAGCATCCACCACCAAACACCCTACCTATTCACCGCTGATTCCGAAGGGACCCTAAAGGTCCGCTCGAGACACCCTGAGCACCTCTATGCTGATGTTCAAACGATCAGCGGTTGCCAAGGCGGTTCCATCCAATTCCACGCTGAAACAGGAACCATCGCTTTCCCAACCGAAGACGGTTCGATCAGACTTCTGCGCAAGCCTTCGCCTCAAGAACCTTTTGACACCGTGCAAGTCCTTCCTGGAGACGGCTCTAAAATCGAACAATTTTCACTGGAAAAAGAGCATCTGTTCTTCGTAACCGGAAACCGTAATTTCTACATTTGGAGCAAGGATTTGAGCGGCAACTATGCGAATCCAGCTTCCATCCCCGACATTATGAAATTTGCCTGTTTTTCCAATGAAGTTGCAGTCCTTAAGAGCGACAGCACGATTGCAATCTTGAAGATCAATGAAGATAAATCGGTAGACTACTCCTACTCCCCCGCCGAGACTACACCCTCTTTAGGACGGTTAGCTCACATCGTTTTTACAGATGAGAACCTCTTTATTTGCAACCTTTTTGGAATGGTGAAAGTGTTTGCCAAGGAGGCAGAAGGCCCGCTCAAAGAGATACAAAACATGCCGCTTCTAACTCAATTTCCAGACTCGATCACTAGCCTTCTTGCTCATGAGGATTACCTGATTTCAGGCAGTTTAAAAGGACAGGCGAGGATTTTCAGAAGACAGCCATCTAAAGAATATGCAGAAATACCATGTCCAGCCGTCCATACCGATCGGATCAACCAAATCGTCATGAAAGAGGGTTTTCTCTGCATCGCCTCTACCGATTCTAAAACTAGCCTGTTGCGAAAAAACCCGGCAGGTGAATTTATTGGCCTTAAAGAACTGCAAAACCTAGATCAAGGGGCAACAACTGTTGCCATTGAAGACGACCGGTTCATTTCTGGATATGCAGATGGACAAATGAGAATCTGGGACTTTACCTAATTGAAAAGAAGAAGGGGGGAGAATCCCCCTTGCATGTTACGAGTGGGTTTGCACGATGTTCTGGATATACTTCTGATCATCAGGAGACAGCGGAGTATCATTAACATATGATGCTCGCACTCTATCCTGAAAAGCTTGACCGCCGGAAAATGCTTTAACAGCATCTCCGAATATCTCCTTATTTGCGCTAGCAACCGCTGCCTGGCCATATGTAGCTTCCAAGGCATTAAAGAACTTCTCCCCGCCAACAGAAATGAGATGCTCGCTCTGCGCGTAGGGAATATTTTGGATGTACTCTTTTCCAATCGGCATTTTTGCAATGATGCGCTCGACGATCTTAATCTGATTTTGCACAGATATATCAGCATCATTATAAACAGCCTCATAGACTCTTTTCTTGCCGGCCTCTAGCGTCGATGGATCATTAACCCCTTTAAAGAGACTATTGATGTATTTTTGGACGGGCTCATTACCAAAATATGATTTGAGGGCGGTGACGAACCCTTTGCCCGGCATCGCATAAAGCTTTCTTGAGCGCTCATCTTGCGGAGCCGCGAGGGCTACAATATAACTCGCATCATCCACATTATATTTACCATGAACTGACATATAACAACCTCATAATTAATTTATTATTAAAAATACAAGAAACCGTTAATTATTTTAACAAAAACAATATTAAATGCAAATAATTATGTAATTTTATATAAAAAAGGCTCGAGAATTAATTCTAGAGCCTTTTATTTAAGAAATAATTTAATAATTATTCTTTGAAAACGCCTAGAGCGACATTCTGAGCCATGTATGCTAGGTACTTCTGATCAGCAACAGATACAGGGGCATTGTCAACGATCGCAGCTGTTAGGCGGTCCTTGAACTCTTTTACGCCGGAAAACGATGCATCTGACTGTTTATATAAGATTCGCGTTGTTGAACTAACCTTATCTTCTCCAAAAGCCGCTTCCAGTGCCGCAAAAAACCGTTGCCCTGGAACAGGCCCTAGCTTCTTTTCTGCAGTGTGCGGTAAATTTTCAATATATGCTTTATTAATTACTGGCTGAACTGCCATTTTAATACCCCTATTTTATTAGTTTAATTTCGGTTTTCAAATAATATTTTAATTGTACATAACAATAAAAGTCAAAAAATATTATAATTAATTTATAACAAAAACAAATACAATGACTTATAAACATGGAAATTAGATAAGTATTTGATTATCAATGATTAAAGAAACATCACTCGAACAGCTCTGCACATGCAATTTTAGATCTTAGAGGCGAGTGAGGCAAAGCCGCAGACAGACTCTTAGAAGCTGTACTAAAATGGATTGGTCAGGTCGATGAATGTGCTAGGAAGGTTAAAATGGGCTTGAAGGTGCTTAGATAAGGCCATGACCCCTACCCGTTCGGTCGCATAGTGCCCCAAGGCAAAGAAATTGACCCCCCTTTCATGGGCGATATCCCAGATAGGCTCATCAAAGCTTCCTGTAATATAGCAGTCAAGCCCTTGCTCTGCCGCCTCGACAATGCTCCAATGAGCTCCTCCCGAAATAATGCCGCAAGAGGAAACTACTTTTTTCCCTCCAAAGGCGATATGGGCTGGGCGGCCATAGTATTTTTCCAGGACCTTCTGGAATTCTTCAACGGGCACTGGAGAAAAGCGCCCTTTGACCCCGATCGTCATTTTTCGAAATGAGCCAAAAGGCTCAAGCTGCGACCAGCCTAAATCTGAAGCAGCCTTCCAATTGTTCCCTAATTTTGGATGAGCGTCCAATGGCAAATGGTATCCTAATAAAGAGATCTGGTTGGTCAGCAGTTTTTCAAGCTTCTGTTTTTTAGGGCCGATGACAGGCAATGGGTCTTTTTGCCAAAAAATCCCATGATGCACAATTAATACATCTGCGCCGAGACGTACAGCATCTTCAATTACCGCAACGCTTGAAGAAACGGCGCAGGCAATCTTTCGGACTTCCCGTTTCCCTTCGACCTGCAGGCCATTCGGACAATCATCGGTAAAATCTCGAGAAGCCAATAGCTGGTCTAAATATGAAGAAAGTTCTTGTAATGTAATCATGCATCCTTGAACATTTGAAGATAGGTTCACATCAACATATTATAATTCTTTTTGGTTCATATGTCCAGAGACGCTGTCAAAAAAGCAGTCGGATACAAAGCCGCTGAACTTGTCGAAGATGGCATGCTCATTGGACTAGGAACGGGTTCAACCGCATATTTTTTCATCGAAAAATTGGTCCAACGATGCCAAGAAGGGCTTAAGATCCGTGCAATCGCGAGTTCTCTCCAATCACATAATCTGGCAAAAAAAGGGAAAATCCCCCTTCTTGATATCGATGCTATCACCTCTCTGGACATGACTGTCGATGGCGCGGATGAGATCGATCCTCAAAAAAGGATGATCAAAGGAGGAGGCGGCGCCCTTGTTCGAGAAAAAATTGTGGCAAGCATGAGCAAGGAGATGATCGTCATTGTCGACGAAGGGAAATGCGTCGACAAACTCGGTTCTGCCAAACTGCCTGTCGAAGTGATCTCTTTTGCATCCCATGCTACGCTTCGAAGGATTGCAAACCTAGGCTACCATGGCGAGTTCCGCAAAAATGCGGACAATTCTCTTTTTGTCACAGACAATGGCAACCAGATCATCGATATCCATTTCAACGAGCCTCGGAACAATCCTGAAGAGGACCACGAAGCGCTCATGCATATCCCCGGTGTCGTCGACACCGGGTTCTTCTTCCATCTAGCTGGAAGGGTCGTCATCGGCTTTTTTGATGGACAAATTGTCATCAAATCTTAGATATAGCAATTAAGAGAGACTCTATAGTGCTGACAGTTGAAGCTTGGAGAAGCTGCCAATGTTGAAGGCGACACCTTCGGGTGAGGCAAAACTCCAACTTTCAAATGGAAGCAATAGATCTCTTGTATAACCAGCTTTGCCTGAAAAAAGAACGATTTTGTCAGGCGAAAGGGGCTATGCAAGAGTTCTAATATATACGATTTCGGAAAGAGGAGTTCTGCAGAGATGGCATCTGAACTAGTTCCGATTACATTTAATAAGATCATGCAATCCCGTTCTTATACGGTGATCATTTTAGGGACAGCCGAAAAACGGTTTGCTATCTATACAG
>JAFEGF010000137.1 GCA_018240225.1 Verrucomicrobiota bacterium | reverse complement strand
TTGGACTTTTTCAGGAAATTTTGAGTCCGTTTGTTGGGGGTTATATCAGCTTTCGGATATTACCCCCAACAAACGGACTCAAAATTTCCTGAAAAATTCTCAAAAAAGCGACGAAACCTAAATCCGATAGCAGTCTCGTAAATTAGAAGCAATTTTTTCTGTTCTTTATCTAATAATTAAGATATATTTGCTTGTTTTAAGCAACCAATCAAAATGAAAAATTATGGACCACCAAGAATCGTATTTCGTATTAGCCTACTACATTTTTACTCCGATCGAAGATCCTCGCGCTGAAGTGGCCAAACACCTAGAGTTTGTTGGACAGCATGATATCGCTTGCCGCGTCTATATTTCGGAAGAGGGGATCAATGGCCAGATGAGCGGTTCGCAAGTGGATGCGGAGAAGTACATGCAGTGGCTGAAAAGCGACCCGAGGTTTGCTGAAGTGGCCTTTAAAATTCATGCCCATCCAGAACATGTGTTCCCGCGCGCAACTGTCAAATACCGCAAGCAGCTTGTCGCAATGGACGAACAGGTCGATTTTTCATTGGTCGGAAAACATGTCTCTCCAGAAGAGTGGAAAGAGATGCTTTTAAAACGGGATGAAAATACTGTTCTGATCGACGTGCGCAACGACTATGAATGGGAGATCGGACATTTCGAAGGCGCTGAATTGCCAAAGCTTGATAAGTTTCGCAAGTTTCCTGAATACGCCCGCCAGCTGAAAGAGCAATGCGACCCTGCATCGACTAAAGTCATGATGTATTGCACCGGAGGCATCCGCTGCGAGCTCTACTCCGCCCTTATGAAGAAAGAGGGATTTGAAAATGTATTTCAGCTCGATGGCGGCGTGATCAATTATGGCCTGAAAGAAGGCAATGACCAATGGAGAGGCAAACTGTTTGTCTTCGATGACCGCTTGGCAGTTCCGATCGATGGCAAAGAAGCTGAAACGATCAGCTCATGCCGTCATTGCAACGAGCCTTCCGATACCTACTATAATTGCGCCAATATGGATTGCAACGAGCTGTTCTTATGCTGCCCTGCTTGCGCTGAAAAACTTCAAGGATGCTGTTGCACGGAATGTGAATCGGCCCCCCGGTTGCGCCCTTTTGTCAAAACAGAAAAGCCGAAACCGTTTCGCAAAAAACATTTGATTGCTCAGAACCAATCTCAATAAAATTCATATGACAAATTGGATGATAGGTTCAAAGAAAGTCTTCGTTTTCTTATTCTTAATTGGCTCCGCTCTTAATTCCTTTCCCATCAATGCGGTGCAAGCGGACAGAATCGAAAAGAACGAATGGAAGGTAAAGGAAGAATATCTTTCTCCGTCCATCGAAGATTTTGATTGCCATAGCTCTAGCATTGTCGAAACAATGCCTGGATCGCTTTGCGCTGTTTGGAAAGGTGGTATTGGAAAAGGCAAAAGCAACATCGACATGGAGGGGAATGTCGGCGTGTGGCTTTCGCTGTTTGATGGAAGCGCATGGTCGACGCCAAAAGAAATTGTCCATTCTTCTCAAAGCGTTTGTTGGAATCCGATCTTATGCAAAATGTCGTCAGGCGAGCTTTTATTATTTTATCGGATTGGACCCGATCCGCGCCGGGCTGTGAGCTTTCTTAAAAGATCTTCCGATGGCGGACTGTCATGGTCTTCAGAGCAGATATTGCCTGCCGGGATTGTCGGGCCGACTAAGACAAAACCAATCGTTACATCAGATGGCCTGTTGATCTGCCCTTCTTCGATAGAAACAGGGGAGCCGGAAGCTGAGTTTAAAGCGACCGCTTGCTGGGTTGAAATTTCAGAAGATCAGGGGCGCAGCTGGAATAAAGTAGGGCCTTTGCAGCTTCCTGATCAGCAATTTGGAGCCATCGAACCGACCTTCTTTTTTGATTCTGAGGGCAAACTGAACATGTTGTGCCGCAATCGAGCAAATAGGATTGGGGACAAAGGATGGATCTGCCAAGCGGCTTCTCCTGATGGTGGGTTGCATTGGACTGAGCTTAAACCAACTTCTTTGCCAAATCCTGATTCGGGCATTGATGTTGCTGATTTAGGCGATGGCAGGATCGTCCTTGCCTACAATCACTCGTTCACAGCTCGATTTCCGTTGCATTTGGCAATATCATTCGATGGCGGCAGCCAGTGGTCTTCGCCGATGATTTTAGATAGCGCAGGGGAGATGCCTGCAGTCATTGCAACATCAGACGGTCTTGTGCACATCACTTATGCATTTGCAGAAAATAAAGAGGATCAACGAAGGATCAAGCATGTGGTCGTCGATCCAAAGGTTCTCTTCAAGCAATAGTGCCTCTTAGCGATCAGAGGCTGATGCATGGGAACGGCGTCTGCGTATCAGATCGAGGATCCTTTTTTGCGTATGGGGAAGAACAACGGTAAGACCTGGTTTTATTCCTTCTTCAGATAGCTCGAAGGCCTTCATCGTATTGCAAATGCGTCCATCCAGCCTCACTCCTATTCCTTTGATGTCGACCATGTTTCCCCAGTCGCCGAACATCTCTAGGGTCATCTCGCAAGCTGTGATGATGAAGAGAACTTCCTTTTCAGGATATTGTTCGACGATCTCAAAAATCTTCTCGCCGATGTAGTGGATCGTTGGAATGAACAAGGGGATGGTTTGCTGTTCGGGTGCGGCATGGACGGCTTTACCGATGAAGCATTGCTGGCAGACTGGATTTTCCTTATCGTGGATGCAATCGGGTGTGAACCGCTTCGATGGGCATTCATGAGGCTTATGGCAATAGGAAAAGCCGAGAACAAGTAGGGAATCGGGCTTGGCTAACAGTTGTTCGAACTCGTTGATATTTCCGCATCCGTAGAAAAAGAAGTCGTCGTCCCGTTTAAAGGATTTTTTGCGGATGGCCGATTTCAGGAAAGCTAGGGTGTATTTCAAAGGATGTTTAAAAAAATACTTGGGAAGTACGCGTCTGCGATCGTGCTGGATGATGTAGCGGAGGCTCTTCCACTTCAAATGCTTAGCTGTCTCTTGTGTCATTCCAGGCATTTGGGGAAGGGTAGAGAGCTGTTTAAGGGGGTGGGACTTGGCGGCTTGGCTTGCCCGCTTGTCCCATGCGCTTTCTGCATCTTCCCATTGTGGATAAGCATCCCACAGTTTAAGCTTGTTACTCATCATTTAAATCTTTTAAAAAATGCTGCTGCATAAAGACCTAACATACCACCTTGGATTAGAAGAGAGAAAGGGAAAACAATTTTTGCTTGTCCAGATTCGGGACAAGGGCATTCCCGTGAGCACGGGCCTTACAAAGCAATTCCTCCTTTTGACGCCAGATCCTCAAGAAAAACAGGCCCTTCAGTTTCTTGTTCACGAGGAGCTCAAGGTCTCGCCTACAGCAGCAGCATTTACAGCGTTGCGAGTCAGTTCCGACAAGGCCAAAGAAGCGGTGAAGCTGTTGAGTCTGACCCGTAAGCTTTATTTTGCCGACAGCAAGCTCTTTTTCGATCCTTTTTCAACGCTTAAGTTCTCTTACGAGGCCAGCTCATTGGAAAATAAGGGGATTGAACTTAAAGGCAAATGGAAAGGGGGCGGCGGCAGCGGATATTTGCACGAATGCCAATGGCTGTTTCCCTCAGAGCCCCCTTTGGTCGTCAAACATGGGACCCTCTACGCATTTTGCGATGAAGTCGACTCAAAGTGGTATTCCCTCGTCTTTCCTCAACCTTTTGTGGCGTCTCAAGCTCAGTTTCAGAAATGGCAGGCGGAATGGGAGGAGGACTCTTCATGGGCGCCTTCTCTTGAATGGTCTATTGGAAAGTCAGGCGCAGCTCCTGCCCCCATCCAACCGCTTCCTTTTTTGGAGCTGACCGACCGTACCGGGGCTTTTGCGAACTTGTGGATGGAATATGCCGGTTTAGGGAAGATCAGGTTCGATGATTCAACGCCCATTTCCTGGCGGCAGGGCCAAGCAGAAAAAAATTGGGAAAGCGACCTTCTCGAGACTGACTTCAGCAAGAAGATCGTCGATGAGAGCCATTACCATTGTCCTCTTGACAAGGTGGGGAAGAGCCTGACCTTTTTGCTTGAGATCGGATGGAAAATCTACGACCACATGGGGCGTCAGGTGGTTCGGCAGAGCGGAAAAATGGTCCAAGTTGATTTAGAAGGGGAGCATATCGTTGTCAAAGGAAGGATCTCTTATGGCTCCCATGAGGCCGATATGGCCAATCTCCTAGGAGCTTTCAACCGACGGGAGCAGTTTTTGACGTTGGATGGCAACACAGTTGGTTTGATTGACCGAGGGGAAGTGGAAGAAGATTTTTCTCCTCTAGCAGCTGAAGAGGTTGTCTCAAACCGGATTGTCATGAAGAAAAACCGGTTGGGCCTTTTGGGAGATCTTCTTACAGAAGCTGAAATTCCCCCTGGATCAAAGCTCGCCGAGGCCCTTCTTCAGCTTAAGGATAACTCTTCTCTGGTCCCATCGCCTCCGACAGAGCGATTTCATGGGAACCTATTTGCCTATCAACAGCAAGGTCTTGATTGGCTCTGTTATCTGAAGCGGTTGGGTTTCAGCGGTCTTCTCGCCGATGATATGGGGCTGGGAAAAACTGTCCAGGTTTTGGCATTTTTTTCCCATTTGACCTTCAACCGCCCTGCTTTGATCGTTGCTCCGACCTCGCTGCTGTTTAATTGGAAAAAAGAGATTGAAACCTTTTTGCCGGGCAGCCGCCTCTATGTGCACAATGGGAGTGAACGGCGGGAGTCCTCTGAAGAGATGGGGTCTTTCGAGATCATTTTGACCTCCTACGCCTTGCTGCGCCAGGATAAGGACTTGTTTCAAGCGGTTCACTTCGAAACGGTTGTATTGGACGAAGGGCAAAATATCAAAAACCCCGACAGTCAAATTGCCCAGACGGTCTTCAGCTTGCGCTCAGATATGAGGCTTGTTCTCTCCGGGACTCCGATCGAAAACCGGTGGGAAGACCTTTGGTCCCTCTTCCATTTTTTGATGCCGGATCTATTAGGCGAGAGGAAAGACTTCAATGCCAAAATGGCTGCCGCCGCATCCGATCTGCGCTACTTGCAGCAGACCAAGAAGAAGACCCGCCCTTTTTTACTGCGTAGAAAGAAACAAGAGGTCGCCATTCAGCTTCCAGAAAAACTAACCCAGGTAGTCTGGGTCGAAATGCCTGATTCTCAACGCAGTCTTTATGAAGAGTGGGTCAAAAAAAATAAGCTGAGGCTGCTGAAGAAGATCGATCTGGAAGGCTCGACTGCGCACCGGATGGAAATATTAGAAGCGATCCTTCGGCTTAGGCAGATCTGCTGCCATCCATGGCTTGTCGATGGGGAAATCGAAGGAGATCCGGTTGCCATGAGCGCAAAAATGCAGAGGTTGATCGCTGATGTGGCTGAGGTTGTCTCGGAAGGAAGGAAAGTTCTGATCTACAGCCAGTTCACGCAAATGCTTCGGCTCATCCAAAAACAGGTTTCAGAGAAGTTTGGCAAGCATGTCTATTTAGATGGCTCAAGCAAGGACCGGGAATCCCTCGTCCGTCAATTTCAAGAAGATCCTGAAACTCAAATCTTTCTGATCAGCTTAAAAGCGGGAGGAGTCGGACTGAACCTGACTGCTGCCGATTACGTATTCCTCTATGACCCATGGTGGAACGAAGCAGCAGAGAACCAAGCGATCGACCGAGCCCACCGCGTCGGAAGAAAAGATACAGTGATCGCCCGCCGTTATGTCACAGCGATGAGCATTGAAGAAAAGCTAATGCGCCTCAAAGAACGCAAACGCTCCCTTGCAGAAGGGATCCTTGACATCCAAGCAGATATGCCTGCATACAGCATCGAAGAACTGCTTGCTCTTCTTGAGTAAAACCCCATTTTCTTGGAGGCAAAGCCTTGGGTCCTAAGTCCAATGGGGTCCTAGCAAATTACCCTTGGTCCTCTCTTCGGTCCTCTTCAATCAACTCTTTTGCAGCAAACTTCAGGGTCTTTAGTCCCTCTTCAAAGCCCACCTCTCTAAGCAGCTCGTCCAGATAGCGGATCTCCGCTAAAAGTTGGTCGTTCAGCGACTCAAGCTCGGAGATTCTTTTTAATAGTTCCTCTTTATTCATATTATTTCTCCTTTCAAGTTAGCATATGTCTATATATGCCAAAACCGTGCCAACCTTAGTTCAGTTATAGAGTTTGCTATCGTCTCTATAGAGAGAGCTTGCTAAAAACAGTTTTTAGAATACAATGACCTATAGAGAAGTAAATTAAGGTGTCCATGAAGTTCCAGATGTTAAAGACAAGCCTCATTCTCCTTATCTTAGCGGGCTGCGACAGCAAGCAAGAGGAAGAGGAGGTCGATTATGACCGGATGGTTAAAAATGAGGAAGTTACGGAATGGACTTCAACGCCTGATTTGGATGGAAAGCTCATTGCTGGCGACCTCTATCCGGAACCGCAAGAGATCATGGTCCAAGAGCCGATCGATGGCTCCTCAAAGCTCGATGTGTCAACAATTCGTTGATTCTATACACAAACAACATGAAAAATCGGGAATTTGGCAAGACCCAGTTCGCAGCCAAGACTGCTTCACCTGCTTTGCTCTTCCCAGTTCGTGCTCA
>JAFEGF010000136.1 GCA_018240225.1 Verrucomicrobiota bacterium | reverse complement strand
AGTTTCTGTCGATTTTTTGGACTTTTTCAGAAAATTTTGCGTCCGTTTGTTGGGGGTTATATCAACTTTCATATATTACCCCCAATAAACGGACGCAAAATTTGCGAAAAATTCTCAAAAAAGCGACGAAACCTAAATCTGTTAACAGTCTCTTAGGTTATTTCAGTATAATTAGCTCTTGTGAGTAATCTTTTCACTCTTGTATTGAGTAATTAATATAAAAGCATCTCTTCGTTAAGCATAAATGAGGGTAAATATTGTCCAATGAATAAATCTCTTACTCGCATTCAGAAAAGAATTTATGAAGCCTCTCAACTCGATGCTGGATGGCCGACATATAACCAACCCATGGCCTTCCATTTGAAAGGCAAGCTCGATATCGACAGCATTGAAAAAAATCTGGGAATCCTTGGAAAGGTCCATCCAGAGCTAAGCAACAAATCGATCCCTCTTCAGAAAGAAGACTTTTCTTCGATAGGAAAAAAAGAGCGGTTTCATAAAGCGCTTGAATTCCTAAGAACCAAGGCTAAAGAGCCGATCCCTATCGATGTTCCGCCGTTTGTTGAGGCATCGCTCGCCATCTTGGGACCTCGAGAATATCTTCTTTTTTTCAACATGCACCTTGTTGCCGCAGATAGCCATTCTACCCGAATATTCTTAAGACAAATTTCCGAATTGTACAATGGGCATCGTTCGGTTGGAAAAGTTAAGTTCAAAAGAATCGATGTCATCAAAGAATCAAAGAAAGGCTCCGCTTACTGGAAGAAATTGCTGGAAGGAGCGAACTTCGTCTTGGAACTTCCCAAAACCAGCTCGCGACCTCATGAAAATATTAGGAAGGGGGATATCGTTAGTTCTTCTCTTAGACCGGCCTTGTCTAAACAGCTTCGGAGATTTGCAAAAAATAAAAAGACCGACTTATTCAGTTTGCTGCAGGCGGCTTTTGGGGCATTTCTCTACCGCTATACTGGGCAAGAAGATTTTATTATTGGATATCCTGTCGATCTTAGGCCTAAAGGACTCGATGCGCAGTTAGGTGTCTATATCAATACGATTCCTATGCGGTTTCAAATGACAGCGGAGATGAATTTCCTAGAGCTGCTCAAACAAGCACGCCGATGGCATAATAAGGCAAAGTCTTATCGAAACTGTCCATATGAAGACATCGTCAAAAGAGCGGGGATTAGAGAAGCTCATGTACGGGAGCCTCTTTTCAATGTCTTTTTCTCTATGGAAAGCGATTCAGCCAATGCTTTTCGCCTTGCGGGCATTGAATCGAAAAAAATCGATCTTCCTACAGGGAGTTCAAAATTCGACCTCTCCTTACATACAATTCAAAAAGGCAGCTCCATCCACCTTTCTTTTGAGTATCCAGTAAGCCTTCAAGATCGGGGATTCATCGAACGGATGGCTGCTAATTTTCAAGTCTTCTTAAAAGATCTCATCACCTACCCCAAAAAAAAGATAGTCGCTTTACAGCTATTAACGCAAAAAGAGAAACAAGAACTTCTCAAAATAGGACCAGGCCCTAAGAGAGCCTATCCGCGCAATAAAAGCGTCGTCGATGTTTTTGAGGAAACGGTAAAAAAATATCCAACGACTACGGCTTTGCGCTTTCAAGGAAACAGCTTGAGCTATGAAGAGCTTAATCGAAAAGCGAACCAGCTGGCGCGCTATCTGCAAGACAAAGGGGTGAAACAACAGGATTTTGTAGGGATCTATTTAGAGCGCTCGATCGACTTATTTGTGGGGATCCTAGGGATCTTAAAAGCAGGGGCGATCTATGTTCCAATCGATGCAAGCTATCCGATGGAAAGAAAGCTTTATATGATTAACGATACCAGGTTGAAGATCCTGATCACATCGAAAGCTTATAGCGAAGAGTTCCCTAAAGAGAACCTCAGCATGCTCTTCTTAAACCAGACCGATTTGAGCAGACATGCTCAGACTAACCTCCATCTTAAGATCAAGCCTCTAGACTTGGCCTATGTCAATTATACATCGGGAACAACAGGAAATCCCAAGGGAGTGCAGATTTATCATCGGAGCATCAATCGATTGGTCAAAAATCCAAACTGGGCTTCCTTCTCACCTAATGACCGCTTTTTGCAGATTTCAAATATTTCATTCGACGCCCTCGTTCATGAATTGTGGGGGGCTCTTCTCAATGGAGCGACAGTGTGCATCTATCCTCAGATCACCCTTTCTTCTGATGAGCTGGGCAGATTCATAGCTGAAGAAAAAATCACACAAATCATTTTCACCTCCCGCCTCTTCATTGTAATGGTGGAAGAAGCGCTGCAACATTTGAAGGGGGTAGCCTGCATATGCTCGGTTGGAGACGCCATGTCGGCCAAGCATGCCAAAATTGCTTTTGAAAATTTGCCTTCCTGCCAAGTGATCAATGCCTGCGGACATACAGAAAATACGACGCATACGACCTCTTACCAGATCTTCGATTCAAAGATCATCGAACATGAAGTTCCTATCGGACGTCCGATCGGAAATACTTCGGTCTATATTTTGGACAGGAATCGGCAACTTGTCCCTTTTGGAGCTAACGGAGAGCTGTGCACGGGAGGCGATGGACTTGCTAAAGGCTATCTTAACCGTCCTGACCTTACATCGGATAAATTCATCTCCAATCCTTGCGGAAAAGATAAGCTTTACCGCACCGGCGACCTAGTCTGCTATCTTCCCGATGGAAACCTCTCTTTCCTAGGGCGTATTGACACACAGGTCAAGATCAGAGGTTTTCGCATTGAGCTAAGCGAAGTCGAAGAAACTGTACGCGAGTACCCTGACGCAGCAGATTGCATCGCAATGGCCCTTGAAGATGTTCCTGGGGATAAAAAGCTGATCGCCTATGTCGAAGCAAAGGATAAAAAGAAAATCGATCCGGAACAGCTCAGAAGATGGGTCTTCTCTAAACTCCCATCCTTTATGGTCCCAAGCTTATTTGTTATCCTGGACAAATTCCCGATGACTCCCAACGGGAAAGTAGACCGAAAAGCTCTCAAAGCCCCAGACGTCATTGAAGAGAAGGCATCCACGTTTAAAACTGAAACTGAAAAGACGATTGCTGCTGTGTGGCTCAAGATCCTTCATCGAAAATCGATCAATCGCAATGACCATTTCTTTAAAATCGGCGGCGATTCTATCCATGCAATGCAGGCAGCCTCGCAATTAAAAAGGATCTTTCATTGCGAAATCAACGCTGGAGCTATTTTCCAAAATCCTATTCTGTCCGATTTGGCTGCAGTTGTCGATGTTCAGAAGAGGTCGGCGCAAGTGGAATCAATTCCCAAAAGGGAAGAGTTTTCACCGATCCCCCTTTCCTTAAACGAAGAATCCCTCTGGCTGATCGACAAATTAAACCCGCAATCCAAGCTCCAGTACATGGTCCTTTATGCCTACCGCATCAAAGGGAAGATCGATCCTTCCAAATTGCAAAAATCATTGGAAAAGATCGTCCAGCGCCATGAGACTTTGCGCACCCGTTTTATCGAAAAAGACGGAATCGATCTCCAATGGATCGAGCCGCATGGAAAAAACTATTTTCTCCAGTTCGAGTTAAATAACGAAAAGGAAGCTCTATCGCTGATGCGGGAAAAATTGGCTCAAGGAATGGATCTGTCCCAATTACCTCTATTCCAAGCCCTGCTGTTCAAAGTAAAACCTGATCTCCACCTCCTCGCCATCCGGGTCCATCACATCATTTTCGACGTTCTTTCCTACGATAATCTTTTTAAGGAATGGACTGCTCTTTACAACTCTAAAGAGGTCCCCGATCTTTCCATCCAATATGGAGATTATGCTCTCTGGCAAAGAAAAAGGCTCCAAAGGCCGGAAACGCAAACACAATTAACATTTTGGAAACAGTCTCTTGCCGGAGCGCCCGATCTCCTCGAGCTGCCTTGGGATCATCCAAGACCAACGCTCTTTACTGGCAAGGGTTCGACGGAAACGGTGCATTTACCCGCAGGATTGAGCCGAAGTTTGAAAGAACTGGCAAGCAAAGAAGGCTCTACTCCCTACGTCTTGCTTTTTGCCGCTTTTAAAATCCTCCTTTTCCGCTATAGTGGAAAAGAAGACCTGGTCGTGGGGACTCCTTTTGCAAATAGGACAAGACATGAGCTAGATCCTCTCATCGGGTATTTTCTCCAAATGTTTGTCGTTCGGTCAAATCTTTCAGGCAATCCCTCTTTTTCCCTCTTTCTATCGAATTTAAATCGTCATCTATCGGACTGTTATAAAAACTCTGATGTCCCTCTCGAAATGATTGTGAACGCCCTAAATCCTGAAAGAGATCCGAGCTTCAACCCCCTTTTTCAAACCCTGTTTGTGTTTGATACGATCACAAGGTCGTCCATCCGTTTTGGAGATGCCAAGCTCGAAGGAATCCCCTTTGAGACCAACACAGCGAAATTCGACTTAACTCTTTTCATCTATGATCGGGAAGATGGTCTTGAATGCCGGCTGGAATATTCTACCGATCTTTTCGAAAAAGGGTCGATCGAAAGGATGCTTTCCAATTTTCAAACACTGTTGCATAGCATTGTCAAAAGTCCGGATGAAAAAATCGGCATTCTTCCGATCCTCAAACAAAAAGAACTGGAACAGATCATTTTCAAATGGAACGAGGCGCGTATCGAGTATCCGCAGGATCAGGCCGTACCGGAGCTTTTCGAAGAAATGGTAAAGAAATTTCCAAACACGGAAGCACTGCGCTTTCATGGAAAATCCATGAGCTATCAACAGCTCAACCAGAAGGCAAACCAATTTGCGCGGCATTTACAAAAGTTAGGGGTAAAAAAGCAGGATTTCGTCGGAGTTTATTTAGAGAGATCGGACGACCTGGTCGTCGTCGTTCTCGGCATCTTAAAATCGGGCGCCGTTTATGTGCCTATCGATGCCAGCTATCCTATGGAAAGAAAGCTATATATGATTGAACATACCGGATTGAACGTCCTGGTCAGCCAACGGAACTTTGTGAGCGATTTCCCGACCGAAAAACTGCAGCTGGTCTGCTATGGCGAAGAGGATTTCACCTCCTATGAAGCATCCGATCTTGATACTCAGATCGATCCCCACGATCTGGCCTATATCAACTATACGTCAGGCTCCACCGGCAATCCCAAAGGGGTCCAATATCCCCACCTTGGGATCGTTCGCCTTCTTAAAAATCCGACCTGGATGACGATTGGCAAGGGCGACCGAATGCTCCAAATTTCCAATATTTCTTTTGATATGATGGCAGCTGAAGCTTGGGGAGCTCTTCTCAACGGTGCGACACTGTGCATCTTCCCTCAAAACCAGTTCTCTACCGAAAAACTCGGCCAATTTTTGGTGGAGGAACAAGTATCCCACTTATACCTGACCGCCCGCTTGTTCGTCATGATGGTCGAAGATGGGATCGGTTATTTAAAGAACGTCCGCTTTTTCTCTTCCACAGGAGAAGTCATGTCGGCGCACCATGCAAAAGTCGCTTTTGAAAAGCTTCCTCACTGCAAGATCGTCAACGCTTACGGACCTACGGAAAGCCATATCACGACGACCCACCTTGTCCGTTCAAGCTCGCTTATTGTTCCGATCGGGCGCCCTGTCCAAGGCACTCAAGTGTACATTGTTGATGCTAATTTTCAGACAGTCCCCGTTGGCGCTCATGGAGAACTTCTGATCGGGGGCGATGGACTGGCATTAGGCTATTTAAAAGATCCAGAGCGAACCAACGAGAAATTCATCCCGAACCCCTTCGGCCCAGGCAAACTGTACCGAACCGGCGATCTGGCCCGCTATCTTCCGGATGGAACAATCGAATACTTAGGACGGATCGATACGCAAGTTAAAATTCTGGGATTCCGTATCGAGCTCGACGAGGTAGAAGGGGTGATCCGAGAATACTCCAAAGTAGCTGATTGTGTCGCGATCGCCAAGGAGATCAATCCTCATGAGAAGCATCTGGTCGTTTACATTGAACCCAAAGAAGGAGAAACCCTTTCTCTTAGCGAAATCCGCGAATATGTCAGCAATAAGCTTCCTAAGCACTCTGTGCCGAGCTACTTTGTGTTCATGGACAAGTTCCCGCTTAATCCCAATGGTAAGATCGATAAAAGAAAACTTCCCTCTCCGACAGCTACTTTGGAAGAAAGAGTTTTCGAAGCTCCTGTTACGGCAACCGAGAAGGCCATAGCTGAAATATGGTGCCAGCTCGTGAGAGTTTCAAAAGTCAGCAGAACCGATGATTTCTTCCATATCGGAGGCCATTCGATTCTGGCTATGCAGCTCAACTCCTCCATTCGGAAAGCATTCAGCCTAGAAGTTCCCGTCAGTCTGATTTTTGAATATGCAACTCTCGAAAAATTTGCCGATCGGATCGATCAAATGTTGAAAGAAGGGAAGCAATCGGTCCAAGCTGCCGAACCCTTTGCAATCTGGCGGAACCGGGAAGCCGTTTTAGACCCTTCCATCGATTCCAAGGGAGCTGCACCTGTCATGGACTCCCAATATTCCGATCCCAAGACCATATTCCTTACTGGAGCAACCGGTTTTGTCGGCGCATTCTTCCTAAGAGATTTACTCGAAAAGACCCATGCAAAAATCTATTGCCTCTCTCGCGCCCCAACGGAAAAAGAAGCCATGCA
>JAFEGF010000135.1 GCA_018240225.1 Verrucomicrobiota bacterium | reverse complement strand
TAACTTGCCGTCTTGAGAGATCGCTTCTTTTTGATGTTGGATTTGTTGCGAGTAGTAAGAGATTTTTTCCCATATCTTTTTAAGGGCTGCAACACCTAATCGATATTGTGGGAATTTGCTTTGAAATTCTGGAGTTATCTTTTGGATTAGCTCTTCTTGAATCTTTAATGACCACTTTCTTAAACATCCAGAATGCTGCATCTCTTGCTTAATCTTTTGAGATAGAAACAAATTTAAATCAGAGTATGGATCGTAGAATTCTGGACTTTCATCAACTGAAGAAAGAAACTCTTTCAAAGAGTTATCTTCTTTCTTTTTATGAGGAAAAGAAAGAGATGATGAATAAGCATGTGGCGATCCTGACCAGAAATTATCTGATGAAGGCTGTGGTGTTGCAGTTCCAGACATACAGTTTTAACTAATTTTTTTTGAGTTGTATTTCTCTGTCTAACTCAGACTTAAATTTTTTGTCTAACAATTTTGTTAAAAAGTTTAAAAAAGTTTGAAAACAACTCAGTTTTACAATTTTTTTAGAGTTTGTTTTGGATGGATTTAAGGATAGTTTTCTTGTTGGCTTTCGTGTTTTTTAGAGTTAGACGTCAGTAGTTGTTCAGAGTTGTGTTGTTCTTGTTTTCTATTTTTTATGACAAGAAGTTGACTTATTTTTCAGAGCTTGTACTAAACATCATCTGTTTAAAAAGAGATCCAGTTCAAGCATTGAAAGGAGTTTAAAGAAAGCCGAATAGAAAAACCTTCCGATCTTCTTAATTGATGAACAGGCAGGCTATTGGCCTGCCCATAAGGAATTATTATAAAGAGATGCTAATTGCAAAGCTCAAGGCTTTAAGGAACCTGGCTTTCATTAATCGGAGGCTGATAACACAGCTCGGGAGACAGTAATTGCCATAAGAATGACTGCAGGGCTTTGCTGTAGATATCTTTCAGCTGCCCTTCTGAAAAAATGACGTTAGATGCCAATTTAACTTTCTGAAAAGTAGACTCTACAAACTCATTAGCATTTTTGAGCTCAAATTCGAATTCAGCAGCGCTTGGTCTTTCGCCAGATACTTTCCAACACTTTTCAATAAGATCCGCATGAGGTTTTGTGCACCTTGGAATTGTTTCTTTTGCAGCAGCTATTAACTTCGTAGTGGCAACAACCTCATTATCTCCTGCAAATGGTTCCCGTCCTGCTAACATAGCCCATAGGAGCATTGCTTCGGAATAGACATCTGCCTGTTTCTTAGGCTCTACAGAAGTGGTATCCAATTTGTTATAACCTTGAGTAAATGTCTCTGGGGCACGGTATCGGATCGTGCTATCCATCTGATTGTAGCCAGCCCTTTTCATTTCGGCTTTGAATACAGTACGTCCTGCATCGGAAAGTTTAACGGTTAGCAGGTCTTCTGATAACAATACATTTGTTGGCGTTAAATGCTTGTGAATGAAGCCTTTTAAATGGAGAAAGCTAAGACCGCACCCAATGCCTGAGGAAATGCAATAGATCTGTCGCAAGCTGAGCCCTTTGAGTTTTTGAGCTAAAGAAGTATGCATTAATTCCGTCACATCGGCAAATTTTCCAGGGGTGGTGCAAACTCCATGAACTGCCAAGAGGTTTGGGTGGCTTAGAAAGATGCCAGCTAAATCGTATTCCTCTTTCAGCGTTTCTTTAAGGTTTACTGCGTACCATACCTTAATAGCAACAGGCTTGTCTGAACGCTCCCATGTTCCCTTATAGATCCTTGAACCTGGTCCAACGGCAATCCGTTCCCCTCTAGCAAATTCATTCGGTTGAATGATTCTTAATTCAAGGCTCATTTTATATTCCGTTTATTTTTTCTGAGAATGTCTCTTAACAATTTGAATTTCGTAGAGTATTGCAGAAAATTTACTTAGCTACAATTGTTAAATGCCCTCGCCAGTCGCTAAGCTCAAGGCTTTGAGGAACCTTGCCTTATCATCCATTAAATGGACTTCTCCCCAGTTATCTCCCGGGGGCTTTTCAGCTAAGTTCCAATTGTGGTAATGGACCAGTTTTTTCTGATCTTCCGGAAGCTCTCCATATTGCTTAACGGCTGCTGCCAGCACGAATGCATCAATCAGGCGGATCCTATTTTCCGTTGCATGGTGTTTGCCCCAGTCATCTCCGGGAGGCCTTCCAGCCAAGTCCCAAACCATAAAGTGGATCCGTTTTACATTGTCGTCTGAAAAGTCTGTATAATAAGTTCGAATGGCAGAAGAGACGGCATCCATAAGTTGAGATCTCTTTGCAGCCCAGGGATTTACTTGAAAATCTGGTCCACGCATCATTCTAATCAGTTTTTGTATTTTTTGAGGAAGTTGTGAAAACTTTGATTCAAGAATAGATTGGTCTTCTTGTAGATGGATCGATTGGCAAAAAGAAGCAAGATACGATTGGCATGGATAAGATGTCCAGTGCTGCATGGCTTGGTCTATATCAGAATGAGCTAGAATGTCGCATAAGCAATAAAATAGATGCAGAGGGGTGTTATAAATGTAAATATGGGCACTAGAATTCTGCATGGAAGCGGGGATTGTTGTTAGCCGGGTGCTTTGAGCCATAATCCAGTCCAGTTGTTTCAGATTGCCGATCTGGACTGGAAGAGCTTCTAATGGGTTATTTCGAACAGAAAGTTTAGTTAATAGGTCGCATTTGCAGATTGTATCTGGCAGGGTCTGCAGCTGATTGTTATCAAGCTCAAGAGTTACCAGATTGCTTAAGTTCCCGATTGAACAAGGCAAGGTCTTTAAACCATTAAAGCTGAGTTGAAGAGTCTTCAGGTTGGTGAGATTGCCGATGCAATCGGGTAATGCCTCTAGCTGCTTATTGTTAAAAATGGTCAATGATTTTAGGCCTGTAAATTTACTGATTTCCGGTGGGAAAACGACTAAATGATGATCGCCGATCATTAAAAATTCAACAGAGCTAATCACTTCAGCATTAGCGGGATCGTTTAACCATTTGCGAATTTCATGCGCTTCCGTAGGTAAATCTTGAAGTTCGTTAAGGGGAGGTGTTTGTATTATTGATGTCCAGACCAATTCTAAGGCAGTATCGAAAAGCTCGTTTTGAGAAGAAATCAGATGCAAATGAGGGTTTTGCAGCTCTGTTGCCAAGCAAGCAAACTTCAATAGGACAGGAGTTTCTAAGATATCCTTAAAGAAAGGATTTTTCGGAAAGGCTTCTATTTTATCATTGAATGAGCCGCAAGTAACTCGGATATCCTTTCTCATCTCTGCTATTTGCCTACCGGTTGAGTCTTGATGGGTTACTTGCCAACAGAGTTTGGGAACGTCTTCATCTGGAATGGCATCGTAGTCAGGGTGAAAGCCTTTAAGGAAGAATGCTGAGCAGGTTCTTTCGATGTCCTTAATTTGCTGTACGGAACAAACTTGGTTAAGGCTATCGATGCCAGTTGTTTGCTCTACGGAACAAACTGGTTTAGGGATATAATGTGAAGTGACTGTGCGCCAAAACGTTTCAAACATACCTGTATCGACTGCAAACTTCCAGCAGTGATTGACAGTTCGAATCTCGCAGAGCGTATGCAGATTCTCGTGATTCTCCGATTCTGAGACATGAAAGACGATGCTTCTGACCAGATCCAATGAAAATGGACTAGGATCCAGTTGTCTAGGATTAGTTGGTGTAATTTGATTAGACATTTAGATCCCCTTTTTGAGCTTTTTTAGATTTTAGTTAGTATAATTATATTGTTATTAAATTGTCAATTGTTGTTGTTAATTTTAATTAAAATTGTTAATCAATTGAAATATTATTTTGCGCTGAGCTCAATTATTGAATGCCCTCGCCAGTCGCTAAGCTCAAAGCTTTGAGGAACCTTGCCTTATCATCGAATAAATGGACTTCCCCCCAGTTATCTCCCGGCGGCGTTTCAGCTAGGGTCCAATTATGGAAATGGACCAGTTTTTTCTGATCAACAGAGAGTGCCTCATACTTGCCGATTGCTGTTGCTATTGCGAATGCATCAATCAGAAGCATGACATTTTGGGATCCGTAGATTTCACCCCAATTGGTGCTAGATGATGGAGGCTGCCCAGCTAAATCCCAAACCAGAAAGTAGACCAGTTTTCTCTGGCTATCTGAGAGATCCTCGAACTGAGTTTTAAGCGTGGTTATAATTGCTTTAGCCAGCTCAGCTTGATTTTTACATGGGTTATCTTGAAAAGCGGGCCCTAAGTTCTTTTTAATCTGATTTTGCATTTCTTGAGGAAGCTGTGAAAATAGCTCAGTAAGAAGAGGTTGCTCCGCTTCAAATGGTTGGTCCTCTTGCAGAAGGATCGATTTGCAAAGAGCTGCAAGCGGCGATAGGCATTGATGCGTTGTGCAAGCCGTGAAGGACCTCATTGTCTCGCTTAAGTATATTTTTTTATGAGAGGCTGAGTAGTATAGCCATTCCCTATTAGTTAATTTTTCTTCTAAGCAGAGTTTGCTGTTTAAGTTGAATAGGCAAGGGTTATTATCCATCCAAAAAAGACAGTTTTGGTTTGTTATGTTGCCAACAGAGCGGGGAATGGTCAGCAATTGATTATGAGATAGGTGAACATTTTCAAGGTTGACTAGGTTGCCAAATGAATCTGGAAGGCTCAATAGCTGATTATCTTCTGCAAAAAATGATGTTAGGGATGTCAAATTGCCGATGGATTCGGGCAGGAATGTGAGTTTGTTATGTGAAATATCAAGAGATTGCAAATTGGTGAATTTACCGATTTCTGGAGAGAGCTGGGTCAAACCAACGAAGGCGGGAGATAAGGACCTGAACATGCCGATCATCTGAGCATTGGCTGGATTAGCCACCCATGCCCGAATGTCAACTGCCTTCACGATATCCTTTAAACAGTCTTTTCTATGTTGTATGAATTTTCTCCATATCGTTTCTAAGGGTACATCGCAACTGTGCTCAGATGGGAGGATTCCAAGGCGAGGATTTTGCAGCTCTGTTTGCAAACAGGCAAATTTTAATAGGACAGGGCTTGTTAATACTTTTTGGCAGGCAGGGTTGTTCTGAATGGATTTTGTTTGTTTTTCGAAAGAGTTGCATGTGTGTTGAATCGCCGCTCTCATTTCCCAATCATTGCGGCCGGTTGGTTCTTGGCAAGTCAGTTTCCAATACAGCCTAGGGACTTCATCGTCCGGAATCTTGTTGTAGCTTGGATAAAAACCTTTAATGAATGTCGCCGTGCTTAATTTTTCGATCTCGCTTGGATCCATTAAAGGAATGCAGGTTCGGAAAAGGCTGTTTTCTGAAGTAGCGATCCGCCAAAACATTTCGAAAAGGCCCGAATCGACTGCAATTTTCCAGCAGTGATTGACAGTTCGATAAGCGCAGAGTGTGCGCAGATTCTCGTGGTTCTCCGATTCTGTTGCAAAGAAGACGATTGCCTGAACGGTGTCGACTGGCAATTGATTGGTTTGTGTAATTTGATTTGCCATATTATTCCATTTTTTTTAATTATTTAATTAACGTTGTGCAACATGATATATAATTTATTGTTATATGTAAACGAATTTTTTTTAAGTTATTTCTGTTTTTGTGAAAATAGAAGGATTTGATTGTTATTTTATAAATCGCTTGTAATAAGTGTTTTAGAGCATGTCTAGGATGCTCTTGCTTTGTACGAATTCAGACTGATGCAAAAGATCATCAACGAAATTTGATTAGGGGTTTATATAATTAAAATTTTAATTTACCAAAGAGATGCGAATGAAAGAAGTTGTGGTATGGGATAAGGGTTAGGGCGCAAATGCGATAGCTGAGATCTCAACGCGGACATCCATGGGGAGTTTTCCCACTTGCATGGCTTGGCGGGCAGGTTTGATGGCATGGATAAAATAGGAGGCGTAGATCGCATTCATCGCAGCAAAGTCTTGCATGTCCTTTAAATAGACCTCGGTTTTAACGACATGTTCTAATGTCAGGCCAGCTTCTTTAAGGATCGCCTTGATGTTTTCTAGGACTTGGGTTGTCTGCTCTTCAATCGTGCTGGCGGTGATCTTGCCGGTAGCGGGATCGATGGGGATTTGTCCTGAAATGAAAAGATAGGGGCCGGCTTGGACGGCTTGGGAATAGGGACCGATGGCTTTGGGAGCTAAGCTTGTCTCAATTTTTTTCAATGAGTTTTGCATGACGCCATCCTTATATAAAGCTGTTTTTGTCCTGTTAAAGAGAGCAGTTGTACCATATTTCTCCTTCTTGACTCAATTAACTTTTTGCTTGTGGATTATCGTTATGTTCACAATAATCCGAACCCAAGAGGCAGTTGCAAAACTCATTTGCCAAGCAAAATCGCCCTTTTGAGGCCATTTCCATCCATTCTTCTCGGCCGGTCCACTTGGGGCCGACCATGTCAAATGGAACATGGAAGCTTCGCTACCATTTGTAACTGGCCTTAAAATTATCGATTTTTTTCAGGCAAAGCAGTTTTGCAACAGCCTCTCAATCGGAACATTTTTACGACGAGGAATCCATGAATCAAATTACGATCGCAGGGCACTTAGGCGCAGACCCTGAAGTGCGTTTTACATCATCGGGCCAGAAAGTCACAACGCTGCGTGTTGCTGCACGGGCAAGAAGGGGTTCTAAAGATGAGACAATTTGGTGGAAAGTGACTGTTTGGGGAGAGCAATTCGACAAGATGATCCCTTATTTCAAAAAAGGGAGCCCGATCATCGTATTTGGCGAATT
>JAFEGF010000134.1 GCA_018240225.1 Verrucomicrobiota bacterium | reverse complement strand
TCATCGGAAAGCCTCTCAAATCCCTAAAAAGTCTAGTTATAAAACAGCTTCTTAGGGATGCAAAAGTCAAAAGCGTCTCTGCGATTCAAGTGGAAGCAGTATGTCAGGGAGACAATGTTACACTACTGTTAAATGGGCTCGAAAGGGCGGTTTTATCGGGCAAAGCAGTTTGCAATTGCCTCTTAAAAAATCGAAGTCCTATAATCAAGATTTTCTAAACTGAGGTGTTGATGAAGTGGTCTTTTTGCTTTTCTTTGCCGTTGCTATTAGTGATGAGCGCCTGCCAAAACTCAAGCTCATCCTCCCATAGGCCTACAAAGCAAGAACTCCGGCTGAACATCCATAGCGAACCTCCGACATTAGACCTTAGGAAGGCGACTGATACGACCTCGATCGCCATCATCAAAATGTGCTTTGAGGGGCTCGTCCGCCTCGATGAGAACAACACCCCCGTTCCAGGGGTTGCCGAGCGGTTTGAGAACTCGGACGATTTTAAGACGTTCATGTTTTATCTGCGGGATGCCAAGTGGTCTGACGGCAAGCCGATCACAGCCTACGACTTTGAAGCGACCTGGAAGACGATGCTCTCTCCCGCTTTCCCCTGCGAGTTTGCCAATGACCTATTTATCCTTAAAAACGGACAGGCTGCCAAGCTCAACCGCTGTCCTGTGGACGCAGTCGGGGTCAAAGCGGTCGATGAAAAGACGTTGATCGTCGAACTGGACCATAGCGTCCCCTACTTTCTTCAGCTGGCTGCGACCCATGCCTTTTTTGCCGTTCCCAACCATGTTGCAGTGGCTCATTCTGACTGGGCGGACAACAGCGGTGAAAAGTTCGTGTGCAACGGTCCTTTTAAGATGAAGGAGTGGCGACACTACAATTTCATCGAAGTTCAAAAAAATGCTCAGTATTGGGACCAAGACAGCGTCCGGCTGGAAAAGATCTCGCTTGCACTGATCGAGGATGAAAACACCGAACTGACAATGTTTGAAAACGGTGAGCTCGACTGGGCGGGAAGCCCGATGTCGACCCTGCCGATCGACGCCCTTGCCACCTTAAAAAAGACAGGAAATGTCACGACCTACCCGATGTCGGGGGTCTATTATTACATCTTCAATACGAAAGAGTTCCCCTTCAACAATGTCCATATACGCCGGGCTTTTGCGCTCAGCATCAACCGTAAGGCGATCATCGATAACATCACCCAGTCTGACCAGGTCCCTGCGATGGCCATGATCCCGCCGACGATGTGGAAAGAGGACCGTGGATATTTCCAAGACCATGACTTGAAGGAAGCGAGAAAGGAATTTGACTTAGGCCTGAAAGAGCTCAACATCACTTTATCCCAGTTCCCGCCGATCACATTGAGCTTCAATTCAGCCAGCGCCCACCATAAAATTGCCCAGGCGATCCAGGAGCAGTGGCACCGCACGTTCGGTGTCAAGGTCAGATTGGAGAATAAAGAATGGAAGGTCTTTTTGGACGAGATGCGCCATCATAAGTTCCAAGTCGCCAGGATGGGAGGGATTGCAAACTTCCGCGATCCGCTCTCCTTTTTGGAGCTCTACAAGTATCTCTCCAGCAGCAACAACCACTCCCAATGGACCAATCCCCGCTTTACTCAGCTCCTTGAAAAGGCCGAACTCACGGTGGGCCAGCAGGAGCGGACGGCCTTGCTGTTGGAAGCTGAAAAGATCTTGATCGAAGAAATGCCCATCGCGCCGATCTATTTTTATACGGGCTCCTACATGAAAAAACCGTATGTGAAGAATGTCCATCTATCCGATTTAGCCGACGTCGACTTCAAAATGGCCTACGTGGAGATCAAATGATCGGGTACTTGATGAAAAAAGCGGCCATCCTGTTGACCTCTCTTTTCGTCGTCTCTACCCTGACTTTTTTTCTCATGCACGCCATTCCCGGCGATCCGTTCGTGCAAGAAAAGGCGATCCCGGAAGAGATTTTAAAGGCCCTGCATAAGCATTACGGCCTTGACCAGCCCCTTTATATCCAGTACGCCAAGTACATGAAAGGGCTGCTAAGCTGGGAGCTTGGCCCCTCTTTCAAATACCAGGGAAGAACAGTTAATCAGATCATTTCAGAGGGATTTCCCGTTTCCTTCGTCCTAGGGATGGAAGCCCTTTTCCTTGCCGTCTGCGGAGGGATCACCCTGGGAGCTGTCGCTTCTCTCAAGCACCAACGATGGCAAGACCAGATGACGATGGTCATTGCTGTGATCGGCATCTCAGTGCCCAGCTTCATCATGGCCTCGTTCATGCAATATGCGCTTGCCATGAAGCTCGACCTGCTTCCGGTTGCGCGCTGGGGTTCTTTTTCGCAGACCATCATGCCGGCCATCTCCTTGGCAGCCCTTCCGATGGCATTCATCGCGCGCTTGACTAGATCCAACATGGTCGAAGTGCTGCAGCAGGACTATATCCAGACGGCCAAGGCCAAAGGACTGAATTCTTTCATGATCCTGATCAAACACGTGATGCGCAACGCCCTTCTTCCTGTTCTGACCTACCTTGGGCCTCTGACGGCTGCCGTGTTGACGGGGAGCTTTGCGATCGAAAAGATCTTCGGGATCCCAGGACTTGGTCAATGGTTTGTGATGAGCATCACCAACCGCGACTATACGGTGATCATGGGGACGACCATTTTCTATAGCGCGATCTTGCTGCTGTGCATCTTCATTGTCGACCTCTTATACTGCTTCATCGATCCGCGCATTAAAAGCCATGGGAGGCAAACGTCCTGATGGAAGACCAAGCTCTGTTCCAACCTCTTGATCGGGCAGCCCAGCTCTCTGTAGAAGAGAAAGAGGTCTTAGCGCCTATCTCCTACTGGAAAGATGCTTGGCTAAGGTTAAAAGCAAACCGCTCGGCGATGTTCGGGCTGATCACCCTTTCCATCCTCCTCACTCTTGCGATCTTCGCTCCGATGTTTTCCCATCACACCTATTATGAGACGCAGCTGCAACTCAAAAACGAGCCGCCCAACTCCACATTTTGGTTCGGCACCGACGAGCTTGGAAGGGACCTCTTCACCCGCTGCTGGTGGGGAGCGCGCATCTCCCTCTTCGTCGGCATTACGGCATCTCTTATTGACCTGGTGATCGGCGTGATGTTCGGCGCCTTTGCCGGTTTTGCCGGAGGCAAGACGGAAGAATGGATGATGCGGGTTGCCGACATCCTCTATGCCATCCCCTACCTTCTTGTCGTGATCCTCCTTATGGTCATCATCGGCCCGGGAATCTTTACGATCATTTTAGCGCTGACGCTGACCGGATGGATCAATATGGCAAGGATCGTCCGCAGCCAGATCCTCCAGCTCAAGCAGCTCGATTACGTGAAGGCGGCGATCGCTCTGGGAGCTTCCCGCAAACGGATTTTACTGTGCCATCTGATCCCCAATGCGATGGGCCCGATCATTGTGACTGTGACCTTGACGATCCCATCGGCGATCTTCGCTGAGGCGTTCTTGAGCTTTCTGGGCCTTGGAGTCCAAGCGCCGATCGCCAGCTGGGGAACGATGGCGAACGACGGCCTCTCAGCGCTTCGTTACTACCCTTGGCGCTTATTTTTCCCGGCAATTTTCATCAGTCTGACCATGCTCAGCTTTAACCTGCTTGGCGATGGGCTGCGCGATGCTTTCGACCCAAGGCTCCGCCGATGACAACGCCGCTTCTTTCCATTAAAAATCTCAATGTCAGTTTCTCAACGCAACGGCAAAAGCTCCACGCTGTGCGCAATGTCGACTTTGAGCTCCATGCTGGCGAGACGTTGGGAATTGTTGGTGAATCGGGATGCGGCAAAAGCGCGACGGCCAAAGCGCTGGTCCAGCTCATTCCTAGGCACTATGCCGATTTAAGCGGCGAGATCTGGTACCAAGATCAGAATTTGGCCTCCTTCTCAGAAAAGCAGATGCAGAAAATCCGGGGAAAAGAGATCGGAATGATCTTCCAAGATCCGATGACCTCACTCAATCCCACCATGAAGATCGGCAAGCAGATCGTCGAAGGATACCTACGCCATTTCCCAGAAATCCCCTGGAAATCGGCCTGGGCCTATGCGATCGAGATGCTCCACCTGGTCGGGATCCCCAACCCTGAAGAGCGGATGAACGAATATCCCCATACGTTAAGCGGCGGGATGCGCCAGCGGGTAATGATCGCCATCGCCCTTGCATGCAAACCAAAGCTTATCCTTGCCGACGAACCGACAACAGCGCTCGACGTGACGATCCAAGCGCAAATCCTTGATCTCATGAAACAGATCCAGCAAAAGACGCAGACGAGCATCCTCCTTATCACCCACGATCTGAGCGTCGTTGCGAAATGCTGCGACAGGGTCCTGGTGATGTACGCAGGAAAGGTCGTCGAATCAGCGACAGTCGATCAGCTCTTTGCAAATCCTCAGCATCCTTACACCCAGCGCCTGCTCCAAGCGATCCCGCGCCTAGACAAATGCAAAAGCGAACCTCTCATCCCTATCGAAGGGACGCCGCCGAACTTGAGCCTGCCGCTCCCCGGCTGCGGTTTCTGCGCCCGCTGCCCGATGGCGATGCGCATCTGCGTTGAGCAGTCTCCTCTTCTTCTGCACTTGAAAGATGGACACTACAGCGCCTGTTTTAAACACGACCCCCGAATGAGCCCATGAACAATAATAATCCTCTTCTTGAGATCAAAGACCTGAAAAAGACCTACCCGGCCTCAAAGCAGGTCCTAACAGCTGTCAATACAGTCTCGTTTCAGATCTTTCCAGGAGAGACGCTCGGCCTTGTCGGAGAGAGCGGCTGCGGCAAATCGACAACGGGGCGCTGCCTGCTGAGGCTCGAAGAGCCGTCCGCTGGCGATGTGCTCTTTGAAGGAAAGAGCATCCTCGACTTCAACGCCCAAGAGCTGTTCCATTTCAGGCGCCAGGCGCAGATCATCTTTCAAGACCCTTACGCCTCATTGAACCCTCGGATGACAGCCCAAGAGATCATCGCAGAACCGCTGCGGATCCATAACCTTGCCGAAGAATCCCAAATTCCAAAAGAGGTCTCCCATCTGCTCGACCTCGTCGGCTTGAGCAAGACCTCCCTTTCCCGCTTTCCCCATGAGTTCAGCGGAGGACAGCGGCAGCGGATCGGGATAGCGCGCGCTCTGGCCGTCAAGCCCAGGTTCATCGTCTGCGATGAGCCGATCTCCGCGCTTGATGTCTCGGTGCAAGCGCAGATCGTCAACCTCCTAAAAAACCTCCAGAAAGAAATGGGGCTGACCTACCTCTTCATCGCCCACGACCTTGCTATGGTGAAGTATATCTCCGACCGGGTTGCCGTCATGTACCTCGGCCATCTCGTTGAACTAGCTTCCGCAGAAGATCTCTACAACAGCCCTCAGCATCCTTACACGCAGGCGCTCCTCTCCTCGATCTCCATACCTGATCCGGTCATTGAACGGCAAAGAGTCCGAACTCCACTCCAAGGCGAACTGCCAAGCCCCTTAAAAATTGCCAAAGGATGCCCCTTTGCTTCCCGATGCCCCCACGCCCAATCGCAATGCCGCGAAAAAAAGCCCGAGCTGAAACAAATTGCTCCGGGACATATCGCAGCCTGCCACTTTCCTCATCATACGCCGTAAAAAAAACCTTGATCGTCCCACTTCAATGCTTTACGGTTTTGATATATGGCTCATCTTCGAAATAAGTTCTGGATCACTGCATTAACTCTGTCGCTCATTACTTTTGGGCAATTTGCCATCGACATCTATCTGCCCTCTTTTGCTTCGATGCAAAAGCAGCTGAAAACAAGCGCCGGCATGATCCAGCTGACTTTGACATTTTATCTAATCAGCTATGGCTTCACGCAACTGATCTACGGCCCTCTTTCAGATCGATTCGGCAGGCGCAAAGTTTTACTTTCCGGCATGATTATTTTTATTGCTGGAAGCTTCGGCACTTATATAGCCCCTACGATTGGATGGGTATTGGCAACACGTTTTATCCAGGGTTTAGGAATCAGTTCGGCAAATGTGCTTTGCAGAGCGATCTTGCGCGATCTATATCCAGGGCCCGAGTTGGACAAGAAAACGCCCTATTTAGGAATGGTGTGGGTAATTCCTCCCATTATCGCTCCTGTTCTAGGCGGTTATATCGAGAACTTGTTTGGATGGCGGAGCAATTTCCTATTTTTAGCAGGAATTGTCTGCATTGAATTTCTATTGGTTTATTTCTTTCTTCCAGAAACAAAAGACCCATCGGAAGTGCATTCAATCCATCCTAAGGTCATTTGGAAAAACTATAAGACGCTCCTTAGCAGCCGCCCTTTTCTCGGCTTCGTTACAACGGATCTGATCTTGTTTGGCGCATTCAGTTGCTTTTATGCAGTCGGGCCATTCCTGCTGCAAGTCCGCCTCGACCTTTCTGCCGTTTCCTTGGGATGGATGCTCCTGCTGATGGCGTCCGGATATATGATGGGATCGTTTTTAAACATCTTTCTGACCCATCGATTGCCTCAAAAAACAATTATGAGCTACGGCGTTCTTTGCATCTGTCTTGTATCGCTAACTATGCTGACAGTTGCTTTAATGGGGATCATGACAGTATTTGGGATTGTTGCATTGCAGCTTCTGTTCTTTTTTGGGATCGGTCTTATTTTTACGAACTGCATCGCAGGCTGCTTGAAAATTTTTCCACCCCTTGCTGGCAGCGCTAGCGCTCTTTGGGGCTTATTTGCCTTTATGGGCGGAACAATTGGCTCATCATT
>JAFEGF010000133.1 GCA_018240225.1 Verrucomicrobiota bacterium | reverse complement strand
GCAGCCACTGAATTTGAGACCCGCCTGCATCGCCCAACTTATTCAAGTTGAGCTGTTTCGGCGTCGGTAAACCTGGCTCAAATTCAGGGCGCCTTCTTGGCATAATTTTAACTTTTTACCCGCGCGCAGTATAATCGTTCAACTTTGAAATAAACGCTTCCTTCTGTTGAGCGCTTAAAGGGACAAGCGGAGGTCTGACGTCATGCCAGCCATCTCCTATTGTCCATTCCATCACCGCTTTAAAAGCGGGGATGAACGGATAGCTCTTCATCGATGCAAAAAAATGGGTGAGCTCCTGAGGATTTTCCAAGAGGCCCTGTTTTCCCGAGTTGAACAAGGAACAAATGAGTTCCGGGTAGAGGTTAGCAAGCCCGCAAATAGCCCCCGAGCCTCCTTCATGGACAGCCTCGATGATCTGCTCCTCGCTGCCTACAAAGACTTTAAAGCCTGGCAGTGTTGCGATCACCTGTTTGGCAAATGGCAAATTGCCTTCGCTTTCCTTGATCCCGATCACCGTTTCAGGAAACTCCTCGCGCAATGCTTGAATGGTCCTCAGGGTAATGGGGACTCCAGTAAACTGCGGGATATGGTACAGGATGATCCGTAAATTAGGGTCGTCGACCTTCCGGATAATCTCTTGATAAAATGCGATCACTCCCTCTTCAGGGACATTTTTGAAAAAGGGGGGAGGCGATGCCAGCAGGGCGAGGCACCCATGCTTCAAGCATGCCTTAGCCAGTTCGACAGTTTCAGGGATGTTCGACCCTCCATTTCCCAAAATGATCTTTTGCGGAGGAACCCCATTTTCAATGAGCGTCGCCGTTACAGCTAGCCGTTCTTGGAGAGAAAAAGAGGGCCCTTCTCCTGTCGTGCCGAAGAGGACGACGCCTTGGCATCCGCGTTGCAGCAGATCGAGGCAATGCATGCTAAGCTCTTGGGTATTGCACGATAGGTCGGCATGCATCGGAGTAAGCGCAGCGGCGTAGATTCCGTCAGGCAGTCTATCTTCGGAAGGGGGATTTTTCATTGTATCCGCTGAAGTTAATAAGTTGGCCGCGCAGAATAAAGGCAATAATAGCAATCGTAAAGGCTTCATAGTACACCAGCAGGGATTTTTGATCTGTCTTCATCGACAAAAATTATCCTTTAATTCTATTTTACGTTCAACGCATACTATATACCCAAATAGGAGAAAACATGTTTAAGAAGCATGAAATGAAAATCAGATCGATCTTGTTTTCGACAGCTTTTCTAGCAACCGCATCGCTTGCGGCTGCAGATCAAGATGCTGCAGGTTCAAGCATTCAACCTGTAGTCATTGAAAAGGTTGTCAAAGAAGCTCAAAAAAACAGCAATTGGAAAACGGCAGCCGTCACAGGAAAAAGCGAACAGATTGTCTACATGAACGTCTCGCCTGCGACAAATCCTAACAATGAGATCGGAGCTGAAGTCCATTCTTTTGATCAAGTGATCTTGATTGTTCAAGGAAAAGGAAAGGCTGTGCTGAACGGGAAAGAGACCCAAGTCAAAGAAGGGGACCTGATCTTTATTCCTGAAGGAACAAACCACAATGTCATCAACCTTGGAAAAGACAAAGAGCTCAAGCTCATCAGCTTCTACTCCAGTACTGATATTCCAAGCGGAGCTGCCTACGCAAAAAAATCAGATCAGCCCAATGATTAAAATGAACACAATAGATTCTAAAAACAGAGCGCTCTGGACCCGTTCCGGTGCGCGGCTGCAACTGGTCCGCACTTCATCCCATGGCAGGTTCCACTGGCTTTTTCTGCCTGGAGGGCCAGGACTTGGCTCTGAGTCTTTATTGCCCTTGTTGGAGATCCTGGAACTGCCAGGAAACACATGGCGGCTTGACCTACCTGGCGATGGTTCGAATACGATGCAGGACAACAAAGAAGGATTTAGCCATTGGTCCGAAGCCCTCGTCGAGGCAGTAAGCGCGCTTGAGAATGTGGTCCTAGTCGGCCATTCGCGAGGCGGGATGTTTGCTCTTTCAATTCCAGAGCTTCAAGAGAAGCTGGCAGGCCTTGTCTTGATGACAACTTCGCCGGACATGGCTTGGCAAAATGAATTAGAGCCTAAACTGGTCGATCATCCCATCCCTGAGGCCGATGAAGCGGATAGAAAGTATCGGCAGAACCCGACCAATGAGCTGCTAGGAGAATGCGTCATGACAGCCGCTCCACGGATGTTTTTTACCCAAGAAGGGTTGAAAAAAGGGATCGAGTTCTTAAGCAAGCTTCCCTATAATTATGAAGTCTTTCAATGGGCTGAAGAGCATTTTGATCCCACCTACCATGCAAAATGGGTTCCGCAAATGCCAACCCTTATCTTATCAGGCGAGAAGGACATTGCCATCCCCATCCACTATTTTAAAGAGAAAAAGGAGTACCAGCTCAGCAACATCATCATGAAGGAAATCCCCGGTGCAGGCCACTTTCCTTGGATCGAAAACCCACAGGCTGTCGTTAAGGCTTTCAACGTATTTGTAAAGATGCTTTCTTGAACGAAGTTTTGGATATGCTGCACCTGGTAAGGCTTTGTGAATTTCGACTCGGCAAGAGAAGCATATTGCTGAGATAGATTCAAACGCCATAAGGTTCTATGGCGCTTGTCCAAAGCAGATTATTCATCGACCTCGATAGAGACGAGGGAGTAGAACGGGTATCCTAGCTTTTCCCTTCCATGCAGTCCTTCCAGTTCGATCAAGCAGGCGACTTCGACGACTTGGCCGCCAAGGCGTTCGATCAAAGATGCTGCTGCTTTTGCTGTTCCGCCCGTTGCCAAAAGGTCGTCCATGATCAGGACCCGGTCTCCTGAGCTGATGCTTTCGACTTCGATCTCGAACGAGGCTGTGCCGTACTCAAGCTCATAATCGATCTTTTCGACTTTGCGGGGAAGTTTGCCCGCTTTGCGGACCATGACGAATGGAAGGTTCATCTCATAGGCTAGGGCTGTGCCGAAGATAAATCCTCTCGAATCAAGGCCGACGATTGCATCCAGACTGTAATCCCGATACCTATCTGCAAACGTTTTGATGGCCTGATGGAAGGCTTTAGGGTTCTTTAAAAGATCAGGATAGCACTTAAATTGGATCCCAGGTTTTGGAAAATCGGGGACTGTTGCGATGTATTCTTCAATCCATTGGTTGTTGGATTCCGTAGCGGTAAGATGAGTTGTAAGCATGGCAGTCACAAGTGAGTATAGAATTTTTCTTTTCATAGGAAACTCCCGTTTCCTGGCAAAAGATAGGGAGGAAGTTAATTTTAAGCAATAAGTTCGCAGAATAATGCAAATTAACGTCCTGGAAAACTTTTTCTGCATTTATTTTAAGACAGCCGGAGAGTTCTCCGGCTGCTGCTTTTCGGGTTATTTCCATTCGTTTTCTGAAAAGATTGCGATCGCTTTCGCAATGAACTCAGGCATCTGAGGGTGATAAGCTTCATAGGGTTTGCGCAAGTCTGTTTCGACGATGAGCAGCCCGTGGCTTGGATAGGACTCCTTGTTCGGGGTCCAAAACCTCTTCAACCATTCATAATGGCGGCGGACAGCATGCTGCACTTCTTCCGAACGTGCGTCACACTGTTTCTTAATCAGTTCAGCAAGCGTTTGGCAGATGGCGTCAAATTCTTGGGAGGATCTGTCCCAATCGGACTTCGACCAGTTTTTGACATTCCGCTCGCATTCCGCAAAGCTCTGCTTGACCTTTTCTCCAAAACGGTCGATGAGGAGCTTTTCATACTCTTTCTGCTTTTCCTTATCGAAGCCATCGAACATTTCATATTCTTTCATGTTTCTTTTTCCTTTTAAGTGTTTGATCGTATTGTCAATGGTCTTAATCAGCTTCTGCGTCCTTTCCAAGTTGTTTTGCAAAACCTGGCGATGGGAGCTCAAAGCAACGATCTTGTCGAAATCGCCCCTTTTTAAGATCTTCTGGATCTGTTTCAGTTCAAAACCCAGTTCTCTAAAAAAGAGGATCTGCTGGAGGGATAAAAGCTGCTCCTCTTCGTAATAACGATACCCGTTGGAACCATGATAGGCGGGCTTCAATAGCCCCATCTCATCATACCAATGAAGGGTGCGGATGCTGATCCCGGACAGCTGAGCCAATTTAGTAACCGTATAAGCCATTGTTCTTCTCCTCTAATATCCCTTTGATTTTAAAGGATGGCCTAATAATAAAGCATTACGTAACGTGAGGGTAAATAGGTAAAAATTATTTATTTAAAAAAAAGAAAACCCGGCCTTAAAGCCGGGTATATTAGATGGATCACTTTCTAAGCAGGCACTCGGCCTTAAATGAAAGTTTTGTCAATGCGTCGTTCGGACAGGCTGGCCTGAATTGATCCATTCTTGGATCCCTTCTTTATACTTCAAGATGTTTACATAGCCGAGCTCTGAAAGCTGTCCTGCTAGATAATTGCTTGCTGGGCATTGGATATTGCTGCAATAGACAACTATAAGAGAGTCCTTAGCTGGGATAAGGCCCTCGATCTGCTCTTTAGTAGCTCCTTCCGGCAGCGTATTCGCATCGGCGATCCGTTTGCCATCATCCCATTTCCCTTGGCGGGCATCTAAGATGACAAGAGGAACTTTAGATGAGATGAGCGTAGCAAGCCCCCTTGTGTCGATGTGGCCATGCATGGCAGGGGCCGCGTGAGTCGATGAACATTGTGAACCGCAATCCATAATTTCTCCTTTTTTTAATTTTTCAGTTAATCGGTTAATTTTTCCATCCTCTGAGAAGAGAGCGAATGCCGTTCTCCAAACTATTGCCAATCCGCTTCAAACCTTGGATCGAAGTTTGATGCTGGGAAAGAGTGATCATTCCTACATGCAAGGAACGGATCACATCGAGCGCATCATCAAGATCTTGTTGTGTTTGAAGCCTTTTGCAATCGCATCTGCGTAAAGCTTGCGAATAAAGCTCTATAACTTCTAAAAAATCCTCAGGAATCTGAGAGGAGTCGGGACCGAAGCAGACTAATGTCAGCAATTCAATTCCTTGAGTCCTCTTATTTAAAAAATTGACATTTGCTCTAACGAGGTTCAGAAGATATTCGTCAGGATCATCATCGGAGGGCACTTTTTTCAAAGAAGATAAAAGCTCCTTGCAGATCAGAGTGCACATCCCTTTGCAGATCGACTCCTTGTTCTCAAAATACTCGTAAATAATGGAAGGGCTATATTGGATTTGCTCAGCAAGACAGCGGATCGTCAAAGAGCACAATCCCTTTTTCGATACCAACTCCATTGCCGAGTCCAAAATTTGCCGTTTCATGTTTTCTTTTTCTTGCAATCGCCTTTCTTTCAGGCCCATTCTCATATCCTATTTTGGAAACTGACTTAAGTTTAGAACATCGTTCGATTTTTGAACAGCGTTTTTTATTGATTTATAAGTATCTAATATAGAGTGTGATAAAGTTTTATGTGTGGATTTGTAGGGGCTAAGGATGTTCTAATGTGCCTATAAAGCAAGCTCTCCTAGCGGGAATTAAATTTTGCTGTGATCAGGCCAATGAGTAGATAGGCGATCAGATAGTAGACGGCGTCCAGCCAGAACATTCCAAGGGGCTTTTTGCCGAAAATCACGGGAGAAAATGTTGTGGGAAGAATGAAGCCTAGCCAAACGATGAAAGCGATTAATACGCCGGAAGCCAGTGTATTTGTATGCACAAGGTTGAAGAGGCAACCCATGCCGTAAGCGATGAGGACAGCGCTAAAAAAGGTCCCTAAATAGACTTGCATGGAAAGGGAATCAGCTTGTTTTTGCATGTGGACGACAAGCTCCGGCCAAAATTTGCCGAGCACCCACTGGCTGTAAATAAGGATTCCTAAGGCGATGTAGGCAATGGCGCAGAGAGCAATCCCTATTGGACTGACCTTATAGAACATCGCATGCATTTTCGATTTCCTATTTGTTAATGCTAGAAATCAAACCGAGCAGAAGTTGTCCACCCTTGAAAGCTTAAATTGCCCCCATATTCGCTCAGGGTAGGAGCACCAGACTCAGTAAAATAAAATAGATGGTTATGATCAAAGAACATTAGATGCTCCCAACCTGTTTGGATCCTAAAGTGAAACCGGTCGTGGGAAAACATTTGGTCCCAACGCAATCCTAGTTGAAGTTCTGTGATCGCTTGTTCGCAACGTTTGCTATTGTCAACGAAAAGATGCCTGCTTTTTATCCCTGTTTTGGAAACGCTTTTTTCTAAGCGTACATCTTTATAAAAACCATATAGAAGAGAGAGAGCCCCGTTTCCATAAATGCTTAGGCCGCTTATCAAATGCCATTCTGTATCTAGGCCGCCTCTCAGACCAATTCCCCAGAAATCTTGTTTTAAATGTACTTGGAACTTCCTTAATGGAACCTGTCCAAATGAACCGGGATCGAAATAACTCGTATTCCAATTCTGATCCACCCATCCTGTCCTTAAACCTCCAAAAGGCCGGACAGTCAAGTGTTTGCCTGTATAAAACTCGCGCCCTAACTCCCAGTCCAATAGATTTAGGTGCAAGTCGAGATGGCTTTTTCCTTTTGCAGCGCCGAGAACCCCGGTGAAACTTGGACTGCCAATTGTTGAAAAGATGTGATGATTTGAGCTGGAAGCGCTCCCGGAGCCGTGGTCTCTAAACCATGTCCATTCAAGGGTTGTATCCCATTGGTCATGCCCTAAATTGTATCCAAGCCCTACACGAAATCCAGACTGGCAATTAAATTTGACGTTAAAGACCTTTCCTTTAGGCACAAATGAACCAACAGTCTCTGAATTATTAAGATCAACAGCGTAATTCAAATTCTGCTCGGTCGCTTTCCAAAGCAGATAATCAGCTGTGATA
>JAFEGF010000132.1 GCA_018240225.1 Verrucomicrobiota bacterium | reverse complement strand
CATGTACCAGATCGAGTACAGGTGGGAGCCGCACTGCCACCATGTCAGACCTCTTGTTTCCTATTTTGCTAATACCGACAGTTCGTTTTATATCTGCGGCGGTGTTGGATATGATATTTTCATCGGTAAAAGATTTGTGGTGACGCCCAGTTTTGCGCCGGGATGGTACCACCAGGGCGATGGACGGAGGCTTGGTTTTCCGCTCAATTTCCGTTCAGCGATCGAAGCGGCTGTAGTGCTGGGAAACAAAGGGAGGATCGGCGCCCAGTTCTTCCATATTTCGAATGCTCGGCTGCTTCTGCGCAATCCAGGTGCAGACTCTCTTGTTTTCTTCTATGCGATCCCAGTATTTAAAGCTAAGAAAGAAAAATAAGTTATCCGGCTTATTTAATGATCTTGCCGACCATAAACCGGTAGACAAAGCAGCGGTCTTCTTTTTCCAACCTTTGCTCAAGTTCTTCATCCCTTTGGAAATACTCGGACAATTCCGGAAGCATGTGATGGTTCGACATGAACTGGCGCATGCAGAACCTAGCGCCTTTTGCCGCTGTTCTGAAAACAGCGCGCTGGAGGCGGTCGAACTGATCCGCTGGAACATAAGACGCAACATCGGAAAGGGAGAACACATCGATGCTCTCATTGGGAGCCGATTCAAGAAAAGAAAAAATATTTTCCGTTTTTGCTTGCAGGCGCGATAAACGAGGCTTTATCTGCTGCACGCCTTCTTTGATCAAATATGGAGGCAATGCATCGTGAGAGACATACCCTCTTAGCGCTAAAGATACTAAAAGAGTATTTTTTGCCAAATGCTGGTTCAAGCACCGGTTCATCCGATCCAGAATGTAGCTTCCAGGACGAATCTCCTCTCCCAAATAGGCATACAGCCCCGGGTCTTTAAAAAAGAGGCGGGTCAGCACAGGATGAAGAGCTATTCCGACAGCGGTTTTCCATGTCCTGCTGTTCCAATGCTGTTCCATGAACTTCTTTTGTTCTTCAAGATCATTGAACGAAAAGAGCTTTTCGATCTTTGAACCTCGAAGGGCATGCATGATCTTTCCTAGGATCTTGCAAAATTTTTCAGTTGTCCCCTGGTAGATGATTCCCCTTTGGATCATCTTCGGCCGCAGCTTCCAAAATTCCAATGTTTCTAACGACAAATAGGGAATAAGCGATGAAAACAGCGAGACGCGGTCGGGATGGTCGGCGATCCCTAAAAAAGCTTGGTATTCTTCGATGCTGAAGGCTTGCATCGCAGCTGCCTTTAAGCGGAGAAGGTGTGTCTGATAGGCATTGGCATCAACAGAGATCAACTGCTTGCAATCGGAAAGCAACAGGTGCAAGGGACGGTCTCCGCTGCCTGTAATGCTGACGACACGGTCATTAGGTTGAATTTTTAACGCTTCTTGTTCTGTTTGCCAATCTTCGTTTCCAAAACTGTAGCTTAACCGTGAAAAAAACGGGGCCATGAATCCTCTCTAAATCAATAATTTCCAGAAGGACAGCACACTATTCCCCACCTTATTCGATGGCTGAAAAAAATTCTAACATTTATTGCTCTATTGAGAATCGCTATGAAAAAATCTATTGAGAGAAACACCCGTGTTCGCTACGAAGAAAAGAAAGGGATAAGACCAAGATGAAACATTGGGGATGGAAAGTACGTTTGTTTGTAGGGCTGCTGATGCTCCTGCTTGGATTCATCGGGCTTATCATCACCAATTCCCATAAGCAAGGCGGATGGAACTATTGGCGATGGACTGCTGTCATCTATGCTGTGCTTAGCATCAGTATGAATTGGCATTTGAAGAAGATCGGTTGGAAGAAGGAAATCGTCACCATTTGGCAGGAAATTCTCCACTGGATAGGACTGCTGTTGTCAATTTGGCTTGTTTCATTTGTCGTCCATATCGGATTGCAGGACCGATTCGAAGCCAGCTTGGAAGTATTGATCCTGCTTGCCTTGACCACATATTTGGCTGGAATTTATATCGATGTCTGCTTTCTCCCTATTGGTCTTCTCCTGGGATTATTTGCTGCCGGACTCGCTTTCTTTGACGAGTACTTGTACGCGCTTCTCGTCCCACTGACCATCCTTGGCATCATTTACCTGGTTTGGGAGGCGCGACGCTCAAAGAACCTATCTGAGTAATTCTTTTTCAAATGAGGTAGTTGCAAAACTGCTTTGCCGGGAAAATTCGAAGACATTGCTGAGTAAATGAGTTTTGCAATTGTCTCAAATGATATCGATCATTTGCAAGAACGCATCAGGCAAATATTCGAGCAAATCCGATGCTGTCATGCAATAGGACGTTAGGTTGATCGCTGCAATCTCACCAGAGAGGCCATGCAAAGCTGTCGCAAGCAAGGCAGCTTTGACAGGCTGCAGTCCTTGCGCCAGCATCGCAGCGATCACGCCTGTCAGAACGTCGCCGGAGCCCGCAGTCGCCATCCCCGGATCTCCTACCGCGACAATGAAGGGCGGCGTATTGGGAGAAAAGACCCACGTTGGAGCTCCCTTGAGAACAAGGGTGACCTTTTTCTTTTCAGCATAGACTTGGCAGCTTTCATGAAAATGGATATCGTCTTGCGAAACTTTTGTTTTGCCCAAGAGCCGTTTCATTTCCCTACGATGTGGAGTTAGGATGACATCATCTGGCAAGTCCGCTTTAGGATTTTCTGAAAGGTAAAAGAGCGCATCCGCATCGAATACGGAAGGAACGTTGATATGCGGAAGAAGATGCTTCATCATCTTCGCCGCTTCCTTTTCCCTTCCTATTCCCGGCCCGACAAACAATGCTTTAGCGCGGGACATCTCTTCAACGATGCGCTTGCTATCTTTTCCATCCCAGCCTTCCCGGATGAGTTCATAGGGTGCATTGTTCAAAGACTCTTCCATGCCGCAGGGATGAAAGAGGCGGACGATCCCAGCACCTGATTTCAGCGCGCCGCAGCTGGAAAGAACTGCCGCTCCGGACATCCCAGGCGATCCGCCAAAGCCTAAGACATAGCCGGCCTCATACTTATGGCGTGTCCGTTTGATTTTCGGCATTAGCGAAGAAAGGGATGCGATATTCACAAGGTAGGCTGACGGCTTTGCTTCATCGATGTATTCTTGCTTTAATCCAAATGATGCATAGACAAGCTCGCCCACATGGTCCCAGCCGTTTCCAATGAAAAACCCTAGCTTTGGCAGACCTAAATAGATCGTCAGCGTTGCTTGGATTGCAACCGTCTCAACGATGCCCGTGTTCCCGCAAACCCCGGAAGGGATATCGATGGCGATGATGGGCAGATCAGAATCGTTTGCTGCCGTGATGATCTTAGCTAAAGCTCCTTCTGCGGCTCCTTTAAAACCCGTACCGACAAGACCGTCGAGGATCACCCCTTCCGGCTCGAACGAAAATTCAGCTTCTTTGTGGACAAAGTGGATCTCTCCGCCTTTTTCCTTAAAGCTTTCATACATCTGTTTGCACAACGGGCCGCAGCTGTCCAGTGAATAGATATGGTAGGCGATGACGGTAAATCCTTTCTCGATCAGCCTTCTTCCTGCCGCGTATGCATCGCCACCATTGTTGCCTTTGCCGACTAATAATGTGACTGTTTGATCGAGGCCGTGCCGCTCGATAAAATGCTCGACTTGATCGGCAATCGCAGCCGCTGCATGCTCCATGTAATCGACTTCTGATGCGCCTTTGGCAAAGGCCATCCCTTCGATGCGGGCCATCTCATGCGCTGTAACGACTTTAATTCCCTCGATCATATACCACCCCTGCAAACGTGCTATTCTCGACTATAATGACGAGAGTTCAAACCTACAAGGGATTTTGAAGCTGAGATTACTACTGCAATAGGGAAAGATTTGTTAAGAGCCTGCCAATGTAACCTGATCGAGTTTAATCCTGATGTAATGTCGCGCTGACTCTGCTTCGCTTAGCGACATTCTGTCCAAGACAGGATAAATTTCTAGCAGTAGTTTCCTATCATCAGAACGGCTTAAATCCATCGCATCGACTAGACCTATCAACCATTGAAATGGAAAAATCTCCTTGAAAATTTCATAATCTGAGGATTTGGAAAGATCAAGCTTCTGTCTGATCAGATGCTTAACACATTGTTCTGCAACTTGTCGCTCGTCTGACGCGAACAGACTCTCTTTAATCAAGTAAAGGATATACTGAAAATGATAGAGGCGGGGATTGCTTTGTTCGGTATATGTCAGGTCTTTATCAATGTAATGCAGCCTCTCCTCTGAAACGATCAGGTTGCCTATATTGAAATCGATCGTTGATCGCTCATCTTCAGCAAACGTATCGCTCAAATCCACGATCATTTGAAGATGGGAAAAGTTCAGATAATTGATCGGCTCCACTCCCATGAACTTGCTCAAGAAGATAACGGAACCCTCTCTTTCTCCAGGGAATGTTAAAAAGTCGGGGCGATGCTCCCTCTCTTTTCTCCTCATGTATTCTTCAACATATTGAGGATTTGTTTTTCGCACGACATAGATCTGTCCATCTACATTCACAGTCAAGACCGATTTATAATTGCCGATCCGGTTGCAGAACATCTTATAATCGCCTCGAATGCCTGCGCGCTCAGCTTCCTCTTTCAATTCAAGGGAATCTCCCTTGATATCTGTATCCCATGTCACGATAGTGTCTTTCATATCCATGCCAGCACGCCGCATGCTCTCTTGTTTGTCAGCATGAGAGAGCTGATACACTCTTGCCATGTAAGCGAGGTCTTTGGTCCCGGAAGTCCTTAGAACGGCAGCTGTTAAATCAAGCCTCTCTTCCCGGTTTAAAGATTTCGGCGGGATCATTTCTGGAACTTGAGCTGTATACTTACCTTCAATCGTCTTTAGAAATAGCGTGATCCGATAGTCTGCTGCAATCTGATCCACCAATGATAATAGTTCCTGTTGTTCAGGATAACATCGATATTCAATTTTTCCTTTGAGAGCATGAATGTTTGTTTGAAATGCCTGCCAAGTAGAGGTATAGATTCCGTAATTCAGTTTTTGGTCGACACAGTAGAGCTTTCCGTTGTCAAAGGCCAGCCGGCAAGGGAGCATGTCAAGTCCTTTGCAGCATAAGCTGAACTGGACGATAAGGTTTATGATCTGCTTAATCTCATCAGGCTCCCGAAATTCAGGATTATCGGTCCCATGAAACTCCATCAAGAATACGTTGATCCCGCCGCCGCGCAGCACCTGAAAATGGGGGCGGCTCTCTTCTCCTTCGGCTACGGCATATTTCTGGATGTAATCTTCATCGACAACTGGACCTTTAAAAGCATGGGAGTAAAAGTAGTATTTCTTGCCATCGATCTCAACGATCGGCTGGGTCCGTGTGTTTTCTTTATGGTTGGTCAGTAAATGAAATATTGCTAGAGGATAGGACTCTCGGATCAGCCTGATTTCTTGCGGTACGCTATTTTCGTCCAATGGCTCCCAAGTGACGATATCATCAATGAACCCCTTCGAATTTAAAGAAATTTCTTTGCATTCTTCCTGCGTCAGGCGATAAATCCGTTGAAAAAAGGGGAAGCGGGACGTTCCATGCTGTTCTAGAAACCGGATGCCCAAAGCGATTTTCCCCTCGGAGTTTAGAGAATCAGGAGGAAACTGATCAGCAATTGCCCAATCATAGGGGAGTTGATCATTTATAACCTCTTGACTTTGTGACGCTTGCAAATAAGAACCTGAAAATAAAACTTCTGAGCTCATAATCACCTCTAATATCCAACAAGAAATAATAATATTATATATTTTTAAATTAAAAATAAACAAATTAATTAAATTAACAATATATTAATATAAATAATTATTTAACTGATTTGATCTATCTTTTTTGCTAGGGTTGTTGGATTTTTTATCTATTTTCTCAGAGAAACTATGGCCTCATCCTCGACCATCATTGTCCGATCAAATGACACCCCGCCTCCTGTATATGAGGAACCTCTTGAATATCCACCCATTGACAAGCTGCAAGATTTGGAGCCTTTTTTTATACAGATCGAAGGCAAGATCAGCTGAGCAGCGAAGTATCCCTGTTCACCTTCTTCACACAGAAACTTTCAGCCTTTTTAAAAATATTTAACAGCTCTGATCCGAACTTCTTCCACTTAACAAAGAGCGTGTTTTATTCAAATGTGTATGAACGCACCCCACGTTTTATTACTTACTTTGAACACCCGAAGTTTCTCGCATCCGATGCCAATCCGATATTCAAGTACCAAGCTTTGACCTATATTTTTTCACGCTGCTTCGCTGAATCAATCAGCGATGACCCTTCTCAGGAAGCTGACTTCAGTCAGTTCTAGCCTTTACTGGTTTTGTTCCGCAGCTAAGTGTCCTGCGTCATGGGCTCCGAGCTGACCTCAAGGGTGGAATATGTCGTTGATTTTCTAGATAGATCGAATTCCGTACTTCTCTTCAATGATCCAAACCTTTTACAGAACAATCTTTTAGACTTAGGAGCTGCGCCGTTAAAAGCTTCAAAGGTCCAAACTTACCGGAGCACGATCAAAAACTTCATTTTGGTTTTTTCTCAGATGCATCATCTTCTCGAGTATATCCAAATGAACCAGTCCCTATCGAAGAGCTTGCCCAGCTATGAAAAAATGGAATCCATTTTAACGGATCAAATGAGGACGGTCTATCAAGCAATCATCCAAAACAAAACGATCCCCACACGATCTAAAATTGATCTGTTCTTTCATTTGCGCAGGCACTGCCTCAGGATCTATGACAATTTCAAACAGATCGAGCTTATGAAAGGCCGGTTTTCTAAAGAGGAGCTCGATTTTCTTAAATCAGGCAAAACAAGCCGGCAGTTCATCCGCTACCCGGCTTCTTATTCTAAACATC
>JAFEGF010000131.1 GCA_018240225.1 Verrucomicrobiota bacterium | reverse complement strand
CTGATCTTGCCGCCGCTCCGCTTGATGCGCGAGTCGCGCAAACGGATGATGTCGTTGTTATTGACATCCTTTTCGCCGCCCATCACTTCCAAAAACCGGATAAACTGCTCGTTTGTAACAGGATATACATCGATGGCAAAGGGATCCATATTGATCGCATGGCGGGGCATTTCGTCGCGGGCCCCATGGTTGCTGCCTCGGTAATAGGTGCCGCTAGGGATGATGACCATCTCGGTCATCATCGGCTCCACGCATTTTTCTTCTTCGACTTTAGGCTGGTACCGTCCGACAAGGAGCTCCTTTTGGAAAATCTCGCCCGGATCGACCTCGAAGGATGGTCTAACGATCTCTTGCGGTTTAAGAACGGGCTTTAGCCCCGGAGCTGTCTGTTCTACTGCGAGGGTTTCTTGCGGAGCTTCCACAGCAACCGCTGCCGTCTCCATCTCATGGTCAGCAATCTCTTTAAGCTTCTGAAGCTGCTCTTTAGCAACCGGCGAGATAACCGTGTTGACCAATTCTTCAATCAACGGAGAAAGCAGTTCCGGTCTTAAAGCAGGGTCGTGATGGAGGCAGCGGGCCAGCAAAATATCCCAATGCCATTTCTGATCTCCGCTCTTCTTTGGCAGCTCGAAAAACCCTTCGGGCATCTGCTGCTTTAAAAGATAATAGATCAATGTTCCGAACGCATAAATATCCGCTTTTGCAGCATTGGAGCGCGGCTGTGAAAGGTGCTTTTGTTCCGGGGCCAAAAAGGCAAAATTTTGCAAAAATGACTCGTGGAGGGCAGTCATTGCATTCGTGTCGATTTTTCCCGTTGTGTATTTCTCCTCTCCCCGCTTGTTCCAAGTGAAGCCGATGTTTGTCGCCAATTGATCTGCGGCGGCTTTGTAGGTGCGGCTGAGCACTGCGCCGGGACCGATGATCCTCGAAAGGCCGAAATCGCTTAAGTAAAGATGCAGCCCCTCTTTAGAGGTTCGGATGAGGATATTGTTAAGCTTAAGCGTACCATGGGCAAACGGTTCGACTCCCATTTTTCTCTGATGGGCATAATCCAAAGCCGAGGCAATCTGCCTGGCGATCCGAACAATCTCTTCTTCTGAAAGCTTGTATTTGCGCTTTGAAAGGTACTGGGAGAGGTTGCAGGGCTCTGCATCGGCATTGACAATGCAGTCGGTCACAAGGAAGTATTGCCCGTCGGCGCAAGAGACATTGTGGATTTTAACAATATGGGGATGTTCCAAGCTCGAAAGGGCGAGCACTTCGTTTTCAAAGCGGTGGATGAAGTTGGAATCTGAGGAGAGCTCTTGCGGAAGCACTTTGACAAGGCAGGGCTGCTTCATGAGACGATGCTCAGCCAGGTATGCCGTGCCCATCGATCCCGCCCCTAGCTGTTTGAGCAGGGTGTAATCGCCTAAATTCGTCCGCTGTGTCATGGGATCCTCCGAAATTTACAAAGATTCGATCGCCTTGAAGATTTCCTCTTTGGCAATCAATGGAGCTTCGCAGTGGTCCTGTCTGCAAATATAAACTGCAGTCTGGCCATCGATCATTTTTTTATCAACTAAAGAAGGGACTAGAGCATCTAACAATGTATCGTTTGCTTTTTTCCAGACGACGAGCAGATGGGGATTGAAATGGAGCGCGAGACTCTCTTTGATCTCTTTAGCCAAGGTCTTTTCCTCGTCAAGCGCAATCACGATAAGCGGCGCTTTGACCTGATAATAGCGCTGCAGGGCTTTCAAATGGTAGCAGGCTCCAGGCGGGTAGCTTTCGATGTAGGTCTTGGCAGCTTTCAAGATGTCTTCAGCCTGGGAAAGATAGTTGGAGTCCCCTGTCAGATGGAACAGGCGCAGTAAATTTTCGCAATGGACAGCATTTCCGGAAGGTTCCGCTCCGTCATAAAACTCGCATCTGCGGATCAGCACGGTCGGATCGGAGACGTTGAAATAAAACGCCCCTTCTTCAACTTTAAATTCCTTTGTCAGGACATCGGTCAAATCGATCGCCCACTTCAGCCATTTTGTCCCGAGGTCCAATTCGAACAGCGTGATGAGCCCTTTGATCAGGAAGGCATAATCATCAATCCCCCCTTCAAAACGCGCCTCGTTCTCACGCCACCTTCGCTTTAAATGCCCCTCTTTGTACAAGTTGGCATAGAGGAACTCTGCCGTTTTAAGGGCCGCCTGCGTGTAGGTTTCTTTTCCTAAGATGCTGCCCCCCTTTGCCATGGCATCGATCGCAAGGCCGTTCCAAGAGCAAAGGACTTTATCATCTTTGAAAGGACGGGTCCTAAACCCGCGCCTCTTTAACAGCTGGACGCGGCTCCTTTCTAAAATTGCTTCCACTTCCTCTTCAGGCATCCCGAGCCCTTCAGCATATTCATCGATAGGGTTAAGAACATACAGGACATTCCTCCCTTCAAAATTGCCATCCCCCTTCACGCCATAATACTGGCAGAAGACCTCAGCCTCTTCATTGGAAAGGATCTCGCGGACCTCAAAAGGGGTCCATGTGTAATACATCCCCTCATGCCCTTCCGTGTCGGCGTCTTCCGCAGAATAAAATCCTCCGTCAGGATGCATCATTTCCCGGACCAAATAGTCAAGGGTCTGCTTTGCGCCCCTAGCATAGGCTTTTTTCTTGGAGAACTGATAGGCCTCGAGATACGTCTCAGCTAAAATCGCATTATCGTAGAGCATTTTTTCAAAGTGGGGAACAACCCATCTTTCATCGACAGAGTAACGGGAAAACCCGCCGCCAAGATGATCAAATATCCCTCCCTGAAGCATCCTGTCCAACGTCAGCTCCACGCAGAACATCGCGCGGCTGTCCGACTTCTCCCGAGCATGCTCCAGCAAGAAAAGGGACTGGTACCCCATCGGAAACTTAGGCTCGCCTTTAAGGCCTCCGTAGATCGGATCGATCATTTCAAAAAGCACTTCGGCGGCAGCGGCAAGGATCCCCTGCGCTGGAAGGGCGTCTCCGGAAGAGAGGGCCGATTTTTCAAAAACTTCCACGATCTTGTCCGCCTGTTCGACAAGCTGCTTCCTCTCATCGCCTTGCCACATCTGATTGATATGCTGGATGAACTGCTGCATGCCGATCAGTCCGCGGCGATTGACAGGAGGGAGATAGGTCACAGCAAAGAACGGTTTGAGATCAGGCGTTAAAATAAGGTTCAGCGGCCAGCCTCCGGCCGATGCCATCAGCGCCTGGGCAAACTCCATATAGATGCTATCGATCTCAGGCAGCTCTTCCCTGTCCACTTTGATATTGATGAAAGAATCGTTCATCAACTTGGCTATCTCTGGATTCTCAAACGATTCCTTCTCCATGACATGGCACCAATGGCACGTCGCATAGCCGATCGATAAGAAGATCGGCTTGTCTTCTTTTTTTGCCAGCTCGAACGCCTCTTTCCCCCATGGAAACCAATCGACAGGATTATGGGCATGCTGAAGCAGATAGGGAGACTTTTCGTGAATGAGGCGGTTGGTGTGGGGAGGTAAAGACATAACTTACAGCAATTAAATAACGCCTAAAAATTTAGCCAGATACCAAGCAACGACTAAGACGAGGGCAGCAGCCCCGGCCCATAGCAAGTTGGGAAGCCATTTCACCCCTCCGCCCATGCTTCCGCGCACCTCAAGGGTGCCGATCCCATAGGAGAACTCATGCTTTTCTGCCGGCATTCGGAAAATGTGGGGGTTTTCACGAATCATCGTATCCATGTCGATGCCTAGAAAGTTGGCATACTGCTTCATGAACCCAAGGGCATAAACTCCGGAGATGAACTGTTGGATCCTTCCTTCTTCGATCGCTTCTAAATAGGAAGAGCGGATAGAAGTAGAGTTCTCAACTTCTTTTAACGACAAGTTCAACTCTTTTCTTTTTGATTTGAACATGGCGCCGACACGCTTTAGTTCTTCACTCATAGTCCTCCAAAACAATTGCAATGACCCTAAGAGGGTATTGCTGATTTAAGCTTCTGTCGATTTTTCGGTTCTTTTGAGCCAATTTTTGAGTCAAATGATGAGGGTAATATCAACTTTCGTATACGACCCTCATCATTTGACTCAAAAATCGGCCAAAACAATCCAAAAACTCGAGGAAGCCTTAATTCAGCAACACCCTCTAAAGCCCAAATGGGCCAGATTTTCTTTAACAGGATCAATAGAATCTATGTTATCTTGTTTTTTTTCGAAATCAATGTAAAAATAAAACCATTGTCCATTCCGCCCATTCCTAGTCGACGCTTCGACTTAAGCTAAAGAGAGCGGAACCTCTTACAAAACTCCCCTTTTGTAGGAGTAAGGATTAATACGCAATTAAAATAAGTTCATGACATCAAAAAAAAATATTTCCGATCCTTGCTTTGTAGCGACAGTTGATGTCGCCCTTGCCGACAAGATGCAGCAAGAACTGGCCGATCAAGGCTTCGAGATCACCCATCCTGCCTACACCCTTTTTTCAGCACAAAAAAAAGGGGTTTCCTGCACCTTGTACACCTCGGGAAAGCTCACCGTCCAAGGAAAAGACAAAGAGGAGTTCATCCAGTTTTATATCGAGCCGGAGATCTTGCAGTCGGTCGCATTCTCTTATCCGGAGACCCAAGTCGACCTTAAAACGCGGATCGGCGTCGATGAGGCTGGAAAAGGAGATTTCTTCGGTCCTCTTTGCATTGCTGGAGTCTTTGCTACCGAAGACCATATTAAAGAGCTGTTGAAGATCGGCGTCAAAGACAGCAAGAAGATGACCGACAAGGCGATCTTGGTCCTCAGCCAAAAGATCAAAAAAATCTGCCCCCACTCGATCATCAAGATCTCCCCTAAGCGCTACAATGAGCTTTACGCCAACTTCCGCAACCTGAACCGACTTCTTGCCTGGGGGCATGCGACAGCCATCTCAGAGCTATATACGCGCACCCAATGCACAAATGTGATCATCGACCAGTTTGCGAGCGAAGATGTCGTCCTTTCCGCGCTCAAACACAAAAATATCCAGGTCGAACTGACGCAGCGGCATAAAGCGGAATCTGATCCGGTCGTTGCAGCGGCATCGATCTTAGCGAGGGCTGCCTTTGTCGAAGGGATCGAGCAGCTTGGGATCGAAGTCGGGCTCGAACTTCCCAAAGGAGCTTCTGCTCAAGTGATCGCAGCCGGCAAAAAGCTGGTCGCAAAACATGGAGAATCCATTTTAAGCTCCGTCGCAAAAATGCACTTTAAAACCGTTGGCGAAGTTCTCAATGATTAATCATCTCAGTTTAAAAAACCTTGTCCTTGTCGACACATGCGCCCTCGACCTTCTTCCCCAGTTCACTGCTTTGACCGGCGAAACGGGAGCTGGTAAAACTGCCCTGATCGAAGCGATCGATCTTGCCCTCGGCGCGCGCGCGGACAGCACCATGATTAGAAAAGGGGAAGAGAAGGCCTGCGTCGAAGCGGCTTTCGAGATCTCCAAGCTCCCTGAAACCCAAAAACTCTTAAGTGATGCGGGGATCTCCTATAGCCCCGATGAAGAGCTGATCATCCGCCGTGAAATAACCAGGGAAGGAAAAAACCGGGCATTTGTCAACGGGCAGCTGACCCCTCTCCCCCTCCTCCAGAAAATTGGGGCTACCCTGTTAGAACTTGTCGGCCAGCACGCCTACCATTCCCTCACTTCAGCAGATTCCCAAAGGGCGATCGTCGACCAATTTGCCGAACTCAATTCCTTACTGCACCAATTCCAGCAAGCCTATGAAGAAGAAAAGGACCTGAAAGGAAAACTGAACACTCTCCTTTCTCAAGATTCGCAAAGGGACAAAGAGGACGAAAAGCTGCGCAGCCAGCTCGAAGAGATCGGATCGGTCAAGCTCAAAAATGGAGAAGAAGAGGAAATAACCGAAGAACATAAACGGCTTGCCCATGCTCAAGAAATCCTTGAAAAGCTGGCCCCCATCACACAAACCCTTTCCAATTTTCTTCCCCATTTGAGCCGATTTCACAAGTCCTGCGACTTATTGACCCACTACGATGCCCGCCTCTCGCCTCCAGCCAGCCTCCTCCATGAAGCGTCCATTGCAGCTACAGAAGCGTACAACGAGCTCCAAAACTATACCGATAAGCTGGACAAGGACCCCAAACGGTTCGCCTATCTCGAAGAGCGGCTTGCGTCGATCGATGCCCTCAAGCGAAAGTACGGCTCTACCATTGAAGAGGTCCAGCAGTTCCAACAAAACGCGCAGCGCAAGCTCGACCAGTTAGAAAACCTGTCCGATGAGATCGAAGAGGTCCGTGCAAAGATCAAGCAGCAAGAGCAAACAACAGGAGAGCTTGCAGGACAACTGACCAAAAAAAGAAAAGACGCAAGCGAGCGTCTAGCGAAATTCCTAACAGAAAGCCTTCAGTCTTTAAACATGCAAGGCGCCGAAATCACCATTTCCGTCCAGCCCGCATCGCGGAGCCAATCCGGCGATGATGCGATCCTGTTTTGGATGCGCGCCAACATCGGCGAACAATCGGTCCTAATCAAAGACCACTCGAGCGGAGGAGAGCTTTCCCGCCTTCTTTTCGCCATCAAGACAACCCTCTGCGAAAAAAACCAGACCCCGACCCTCATTTTCGATGAGATCGATGCCAACGTCGGCGGTAAAACAGCCAGCGTGATCGGAGAACAGCTCAAAAAGCTCGGAAAGCACCGTCAAGTGATCTGCATCACCCATTTTCCCCAAGTCGCCTCGAAAGCAGACCACCACTTCAGCGTCCAAAAAAGCGAGATTAACGGCCGCACAGTCACAACCATTCAGCATCTTGGCAAAAAAGAGCGGGAAGCGGAGATCCTCCGCATGCTCGGCGGCGAAAAATCAGCTCTGGCCATCCCGACTTCGTAATCTATTTGAAGACTTGTGATTTAGAGACGTTCTTTGAATTAGAATAATTTGATTTTTGATGGATTTTTTGAGCCATTTGCTTGTTGTTGTGAAGCACATAGTTAAATTAACTAAGGCAAACAACAGCATGCAAATGGCTCAAAAAAGGCGCGAAAAGCAAACTGTTCTAATTCAGAGAACG
>JAFEGF010000130.1 GCA_018240225.1 Verrucomicrobiota bacterium | reverse complement strand
AGCACATAGTTAAATTAACTAGGGCAAACAACAACATGCAAATGGCTCAAAAAAGCGCGAAAAGCAAACTGTTCTAATTCAAAGAACGTCTCTAAAGGGGCAGTTGCAAAACTGCCTCTTATGTCAAACTGTTGCGAGCTGAGGCTCGCACATCTCTACGAGCTTAAGCTGCTGCGCATAACAGCGGTAGCAGACAGGAAAATAGGTTTCTTCAGCACCCAGTTGAACGGAAGGACCATCCAAAGTCGGAACCCCGTTGACATGCTTGATGTTCATGATTGATTTACGGTTGCAGTAGTGGCATGTGGCCTTGACCTCTTCGATCGAATCGGCAAGTTCCATCAAACGCAGCGAACCCTCGAACAGCTTCGATCGAAAATCAGTCCGGAGCCCATAGCAGATGACCGGAATATCTTTTAGAAGAGTCACCTGGCGCAGCTGTTCAATCGTCTGCGCTGAGAAAAACTGGGCTTCGTCGACCAAGATACAGCTTACACCTTCCAAGTCTAGTTCAAAGATGTTGGTCTCTGGAGTGACCAGGACGTCCGCCGCCATCTCCAAACCTGCGCGTGATTTGATCTGCTCCCTGCCAAACCGTGTGTCCATTTCAGGCTTGAGAAGCACGATCTTTTTCCCCTGCTGACGGTAATTATGCGCAACAGCAAGAAGATTTAATGTTTTTGCACTCCCTACGGTGCCATGTCGAAAATAGAGCTTTGCCATTGGTTCGATCTCCCTTGTGATTAAGCAAAATATAGCGTTGAGGTCCCAAACCCACAAGCAATTTTCGATAATAAATTTCTTACTTTCATTTTTTGCGCCGATTCAGCATAACAAAACACCTAATGCACGACCAAACTCAAATCTGGCAACGTGCTTGATGCTGGCAGGTTCGATACGTAGAGTTTGGTTAAGCTCAACCTAAAGTAGAGGTAGACCTATGCTGATGACTGATATCCATGTCCGCACTTTTATAGGCCCAGCTTTAAGGACCTATTTGCATAGCATTGCAAAGCTGCGCATGGATGTCTTTCGGGAATACCCCTTTTTAGAAGAGCCCGACTTGAGCTTGGAAACAGCGCGCTTAAAGCGGTATCTAGCGAGCAAAGAATCGATCGGTGTTCTCGTCTTTGACAATACCACCCTGGTTGGAGTTTCTCTTGGCATTCCACTGGCTTTAGAGAAGGAGGAGATCCAAAAGCCATTTCTCAATCGGTTCCACGATATCTCGACTTACTACTACTTTGGGGAATCTGTGCTCTTGAAACAATACCGGAACAGAGGGATTGGGCATCATTTTTTTGATGTCCGCGAAACGCATGTCAAGCATTTGCTTAAATACAAGCACATCTGCTTTTTCGACCCTGTAAGGCCTGAATCGGACCCCTTTAAACCTGCCGACTACTTGCCGCTGCACGACTTTTGGCGCAAGCGTGGGTATGTGCACTGCCCTGATCTGCAGTGCAGCCTGATCTGGAAAGGTCCCAATGAAGATGAGCCTTCAGAAAAGTCTTTGACCTTTTGGATCAAAGACCTTCACGAGGATCACTGGGCTGCCGATAAATCGAACGAATCTAAGAATGGATTGTCTTGAAGCTCCGCTTCTAAAGAGGGCGGATAGGTAATTGTTAGCTTATAGAGAGTTGTCCCATCCAAAATGAGCCTCCCTTTGACATGCTGGTCGCCTTGCTGAAGGCGGAAGTCAAGAGAGCGGTGGGTTTGATGTGTTGAGAACTTCTTGTCAATGATCGTTGTTCCTGGCATATACTTGACCATGATGTCCAAAGCGCCCTTAAGCAGGGTGGTCGAACCTGCCATTTTCCATTTCCTCGGAAGGTCCATATACGTCACTGAATAGAATACCTCTTTGTTCTGATGGGTCTTCAGTTCTTCGTAATTGAGGACTTTGTTCGCTTCAGGGATCGGGAGGAGCTTAGACTCTTGCTGAGGGTCGTTGGGGAAATGGACTTTAAAGCCAGCGTTTTCATGGGCATACTGGACCCACCCTTCTGTCGAAATCCCTTTCTCAAGGCCGATCGACCATTTTGTCAGAGCATTTCCAAATATACTGGCAATGGCGCATCCTGCAATGATGATCAAAGCTGTAATGCGCCGCTTAAAAGAGAGGGCCATCTGCCGGATCACAGTATTTTTAGGACCGAAGAAACATGCAGCCTTAAAGCTTTCCCAATAGCTGAGCTTGCGGCCGGTCCGCTCGAAGATCTTAATTCCAAAAAGGGCTTTACCAGGCGTTGTCGCTGTAAGCGATACCAGCAGCGCTTCAATAGGAATCCACAGGAAAGGAACGGCAAGAGCAAAGGCCAAGTAATACAGAGTATCTATGAACCAGGGAAAGAACATCGATATCGAACCGCCAACGAGGAAGAGCAGTAGGTAATCGACAAAACGCGCAAGCGCTCGGAATGATTTAGAAGGATTTTTTGAATTGAATATCCATAAATTCATAAAACTCTCACCTTTAATTAAGTTTGATATCAATTATACAACATCGAAACTATCCAATCAATTAAACTGATGTTTTAATTAAAATTAAAAATCACAATCAAATTGAAAAGAAAAAAGGCTTACAAGTTTAGAGTTCTGTACTGCTCACAAACAGGAAAAAATAAAAAATTAGATAGATGGGAAGGAGCTTTCTTAAAAAAAACTCCATTTAACAATTAACAGGATACTAGGATGGACAGGAAAATAAAAAATCTGACCATCTTAATATTCTATTAATATTTTCCATGTTATTAAAAAAATAAAGGATATTAGGATCTGTCGTTAATTCAGGTTTCGTCGAGTTTTTAGATTATTTTGGCCGATTTTCGGTTCTTTTTCGGGGGTAAAATACGCAATGTTGATATAAGCCCTCGAAAAAGAACCGAAAAATCGACAGAAACTGAATTGACGACAGGTCCTAGGCCTCTTGGCAGATCTCATCTAAGATATCGGGATCGATCATGTCCTCAAATAAAGACCTAGGAAACTCGATAAAGATTCCTTGCGACACGCCAAGATCTGGAAGGGAAGGGGCTAGATCAATGATCAAGTTTGAATCAATCGTGTAGCGGATCGGGTTCCATGGGTTCGGGTTTGTGCTTGGTTTAGAGTATTCAAACAAGGCACGCCTTGCCTTATCTAAGAGCTCATTCGGAGTAACTAACCGTTTTCCGCAGACGATCGGATAGCCGATGCATTCAGGGTCCCAGACCTTATAGAAAAAGATCGGAAATGCCGATTTGATCACAGCGCCGCTTTTGTACATTTCGACCAGAAAAGGCTGGTCGGGGACGCGGCACAAAAAGCGGTTTCCAATGGTAGCGATCGGCTCGGCAGAATAGATCACATTGACAAGTTCATCAACTCCATGAAGAGGAAAGAATGTGGAGGTCTTGATCTTGCCGGAAGAATCAACAGGGAAGTTCGCTTGAAAAACAGAATTATAGGAATGGCGGAAATCAGAGAGTTGCTCGTACATAGGATCATCGAACAAGCATAGGTAAAAACCCCTCTTGTCGGCTTCGATCAGGTGTTTGATATTGATAATCTCTGTGGGGATCGGAAGGGAAAGGGCTTTATGCTGAGCAGTACGATCAGCTTGGACAATGGCTCCGAGCAGACGCTTGAGCGTTGGAGAGGATTCCGCCTTTTCATATGCTTTCGTATGATATGCCACAGGATCTGAGGCTGGATCTTGACCAACGACCTCTTCCGCAAACAAACGGCCGACAATACGCGATTGGGTCGATCTCTGCCTTTTAACAGTCCTATCTGTCAGGTCGGTATTAAGGGCCTGTATTCCCTCCGCAATCTGTTTTTTTGGCGTGCCGAACGGCTCCCCATCATTTTCAAAGTCATGCTCCCGAACAACCCGTTTTAAGGTCTTTACTTTCTCAGGAGTTTCAAAAGCAGGCTGCGTTTGAGGTTTCTTAGGGGAAAAAAGAGAGTTCGCCTTTGCTGCGGTAGAGGATTCAATGGAAAAGGGATTCGGGTCGTTGTTAGGAAATGGAACAACTGCAAAGTAGTCCTGGTTCATCTCCACGGTCGAAGCAGATCCTTGAGAAATTTTCCAAAGAACTTCATCATCCCAAAGAGGGGTGCCAAAATTAGAAAAATCGGGTCTTGGAGGTACTCTTTGAGTAGATGATGAATCAGACATAAAATAGGATCTATAAAGTAAATTAAGATCCTAATAGTATATCGCAAACTATTGATAGAGACAATTGATAAAAATAAAATCAAACAATCTTATCACCATCGAACTGAAAACTCCCAACTCCTTCAACTGCAACGACATCGTTTGGAAGGATGGGGACCATTTCACCGGAAAGAAGAGGCAAGTCCATCCCACTTCTTTGAATCGCCACATCATTTTCAAGATTGCTCTTTGTAGCCAAGTACAACGTTTCCCCTTTGCGGACAAGGACCGCAGCTTCGCTTAATTGAGGGCCTATCTCAGGTAAAAGATCGACCCTAAGGCCTGCCTCTAACTGCATTGAGTGCTCATTTAGGACCGCGTCAAACTTAGCTTTGTAAGGCGGGATAATTGTTCCAAGCAAGCTTTCCATTAACGGCGTAACGACGGAAAGGGCATCGGGGATCTTATGATCAAAGGAGAAGAGATGGAGGGTGGGCACTTTATCTACTGAAAGATGGACATCGGAACCTTGATATTTAGAAGAGATCTGCTGAACAAACTGAAAAACATGCGTCTCATTGATGATCCCATTGGATGCATCAGGCAGATCGCGTATCGCATGGATCGGGCTCGAGCACGGGAAAAAGATCTTGCCTTGGAGCGATTCTTCATTTTCCAAAACATTCAAGATTTTGTCTTTGGCAACAGGCGAACAAAACGGAACCAAGACGTGCACCCCTTTTAATTGGGGCATCACAGGAAAAAAGAGGGAACACTCATCGATCGCTCCCTTAAGTTGCGATCCCGAATAAGAAGCGTCGTCCATAAAGGCGACATGCTTGACCTTTGGATTTTGGTAGACTTTAGATAGATCGTCTTTGTAGATTACGTCGATCGGCGGATGGGCTGCCAATTTGTCCAAGCATAGGCTAAGCGCCCAGCTATTGCTCTTTTCCCGCTCGTCGACAACGAGGACATAGCCTCTTTCTGATTCCGGCAAGCTCATCAGATGCTGTAAAAACTCGTCTACGACATCGCCTAGCTTCCTCTTAAAGGCGTCAAATGTAACATGTGTGATCGCTTCTGGACTGACAATCGGATTCTGCGAAGAGTGCAGCTCGGGAAAATCACTGCTCATGACCTGCCCACACTTTTCTGTCGTGATCGATCGGGAAACAAGAGGCATACGGGGATATCTAGAAAATCCCTGTTCAGACCAGTCGTTCATTTTGAGATGGAGCTGAGCAACTTGCTCCGCAGTTGCTCCCTTGGAAGCTTCTTGCGTGAACCTCCATTTGCGAAAAGCGCGCTGGATAACGGTGGCTGCTGCAACCTCGTCAGAAACGTATTGCAGGCCATGTTTCAAAGAATAATTATAATTATTATTAAAAGCCGCCATATAATACCTAAAAACAACTATACAAATTATACCAAAAACAAACTTTAATTGAATAAACATGAAAATTTAAATAAATTATTATATATAAGGGCCAGAAAAGAATGGACCTCATCGTCCAGGCCCTGATCCAACTCAAGAAACTAGACCATTAAAGATTAATGACTTTGTGTATACCTGCTTGGAATTTCTTTAAGTAAAATGGAATCAAGCAATTCATGCGAATAGGGGCATAAACTAAAGCCCTCTAGTAAAACCTCAAGGCACTGCTGCTTCCTGCCGCACGTATCAAGAAAATTGGCGTAACACAGCCATGCGGCCGGGTTCTGAGAGCCTCCGGCAACAGCCTTTTTAAAATAGGCCTCTGCGACCGTATCGACCTTTTTGCGAAGGGCAATTTGTGCAATTTCAAGATGAAAAGAGCTGTGGTACTTCTTCGGAAGACTATTCTGGACTGCATCGGCCGTCGATAAAAGAACAACTAATGGGAGCAGCTCTGCCTCTTCGGGCGAATATTGGGGAAGATAACGGCTGTGCGCCGCAGGCTCGCCGCGTCGATCCTGCAAACTTCCAGGGACTAAATGGGAGAGGCTCTCCCAGAGTTCTTGAACAGAATTAAAAGTACGCCCTGCCAATATAGGTTCGGCATAGCTCAAATGGAACCAAGGATTATACAGAGGCCCTAAAAAGGGCCCCTGGTATGCATAGGAATGAGAAACTGATCGTTCCGATGCCATTAGTTTCCTTCTCCTGGAATGTGTTCTTGGATGAAAGGAGGCAGTGCAAATGAAGCTTGATGGACCTTTGGAGTGTAGTACTTCATCTTCCCATCAATTTTACTAAGCCTTTCTTGCAAGATCTCTTGGCCGACATTGGCATACTCTTCGCAATCTGTCGCCCATCCGAATGCCATAAACCCTCCGGCATAAGTCGGAACAGGGGCCAGATAAAAGGTCGTCACTGCAAAATGGTCCTTTCTATTCCGATACGTATCGGTGACCTCAAACCCTTGCAGGAAAGGAACTCCGTTTTGGTTCACAAAGATCCCTTTTGGGTTCAAGAGGCGCTTGCAATTGCCGTAAAATTCTGAAGTGAACAGAACTTCCCCTGGGCCGATCGGATCGGTGGAGTCGCAAATGATCACGTCAAAACGCTGATCGGTTTCCTGAACAAATTTAGCTCCGTCGGCAATGACGAGCTGTAAGCGTGGATTGTCAAATGAGCCGCGCGATACGTTGGGTATCCATTTTTTGGAAAGCTCGATGACCGAAGGATCGATCTCGACTTGGACGACGGTCTCCACATTGGGATGGCGTAAGACTTCTCTTAACATCCCCCCATCTCCTCCGCCGATGATCAAGACGCGCCGCGCATTGCCATGGGCTAAAAGAGGGACATGGGCTAACATTTCATGATAAACGTACTCATCCGCTTCAGTAAGCTGGATGACACCGTCTAAGGCCAACACTCTTCCGAATCGCTCATTTTCAAAAATCACGAGATCTTGGAGCTCTGTTTTCTCTTCATAAATCACCTCGTCCATCCGTATCCTTTGACCCCATTCT
>JAFEGF010000129.1 GCA_018240225.1 Verrucomicrobiota bacterium | reverse complement strand
AAACAGGAAAAATCGTAGCGGTTATCAAACCCAGAACCGTATTTCAAACTGAGAAAACGGAAGAGGAGGTGCGCTCCTTGAGAGAGAGGACCTTTGTGCAATCTTGGCGGGAATCAGACATCCTCCTTCGTCTTAAAGGGACGCCGGGGATCATCTCCATAATCGAACGGATCCCTTTTGAAATCGACCAGCTCCGCCACCTTTTTTTAGTTGAAGATCGGTATGAAGATGGGAGCTTGGATTCCTACTTTGACAAGGTCATTATAGAAAAGAACTTGGATACAGCAGTTGATGAGCGAACTGCCATTTCCATCGCCCTTCAATTATTGACCGGCCTTGCTAAGATGCACCAATTGCAAGTGTTCCATCGAGATATCAAAGCAGATAATATTTTATGCGACTGGACAGATCCGGATTTCAAACGAGCTGTCATCTGCGATTTCAACCTTGCCTGCACACCGCTTGAAAAAGAGCTCCACAAAAGAATCGCTTTCACCCCTATTTACGGAGCGCCGGAATATGCCGCCGCTTATCTACAGAGAGATGTCAATGGGAGGGACAAATTAGCCAAAGCCTCCACATTCTCGGTCGATATCTGGTCGATGGGGCTAGTCCTCTACCAGCTTTTCTTTTTAGAGCCATTACCTTGGAAAAGAGATCCTATAGATGATGAAGCGATCAATCAAGTTTGCTCGGACATATCCCATTTGACTCAAGACTGGATCCCTGCAAAGTTCTCCAAGCACCGCTTTTTCCCCCTCATCCATAAAATGCTGCAGGTCGATCCATCAAAAAGAATTACGGCATCAGCAGCGTTAGCTGAGTGCCAGCGCCTCTCTCAAATGATCTAGGAACTCATCCGAATAAACAATTGCAAATTCGAGTTAAAAACCGCCAAACTAAAATAATTTTTATTGATTTATTCTTCTTGATTCACAACAGTCCGAATTAAGAAGGCATCAATAAAAAATAAGGCAGAAGATTCTAATGAGAACAAAAAAAATACGCCGTCAAACTAATTTGGGACTAGAATTGCTCATTATCCTATTTTCTATTGCCGTAATGCTCATTATTTTCTATGCAGCCCATCGCAATTTCTTCGGTATCGCACAAAATGCTTCTACCAACGAATCCCTCTCTAATGAAGCTTTAACTGCAGCCCCAGCCGAACCAGTTCTCGCTGCAGCTCCCGCAAACATCATCCCTGCAGAACAACCAGAGAGCTCTAACGAGCTTCTTGTAGAAAATAATGAGAATTTTCTGGCCGCCATGGACAACAGTTCCAGCAAAATAACAAAAAGCACGATTGACAACGATCCTCATGGTGTTTCCGCACAAATTCCTCCTTATCTCTCAATCGGAGGGGTTATAGCAGAGATTGATTTCCTCTATTGGAAGGCGAACGAAGACGGATTGGAATATGGAACAAAAATGAAAGCCGATCCCATCATCGGAAAAGCCTCCGACACAAAGACACATCTTCTTGATCTTGATTTCGAATGGGATCCCGGAGTCCGCTTAAGCCTTGGCTACCTGTTCAATCATGACGACCACATTTCCGTCTCCTTAAGTTGGACCCACATCCGCAATTTAGCGCACGGTAACAGTAAGGCAAAAGGGATCGAATCGCAGACAGGCCCCGTTGATACGATCATCTCTCCATGGGTAAACCTCTTGTTCGAGTTGCGCGCCGGAGCATCCAAAGCCCATGCCCACTGGCATGTCAACTACAACACTCTCGATCTCGACCTTGCCAGAAGCTTCTTCTTAAGCAAACGAGTTGCCATCGATCCTTTTTTTGGATTCCGCGGCGCATGGATCAACCAAGAATATCGTGTGAAATACGATAGTGTGTTCCTCCTTGGAGAAGGCCAGCCCTTCTTTTCTAGAGACGTCAAATTTAAGGCGGAGAACGAATTCTCTGGTTTTGGTCTAAGAGGCGGCACAGAGATGCTTTTGCAATTGACCCATCACTGGCACCTTTTTTCCCAACTTTCTGCAAACATCGTCTATGGGCAATTTAAAGTGCGCATGAAAAACCTCAACGACCAAGGTTTAGGCGAAGGGGATACCCCTCCGATGCCGCTTAACTTCTTTGCGTCAGAATCTTTTTGGAGGGTCCGCCTCAACTTCGAAGAGGCGATCGGCCTCGGCTGGGAAACCTTTTATCAAAAGGACAAATACCACTTTTCCTTCCGAGCTGCCTATGAGCTGTCGCAGTGGATCAACCAAAACCAACTTTTTTATACAGACTATTTCCGCGGACAGGATACCATTTCCAGCACGCCGATCCGCAGCCAAGGCGACTTAAGCTTCCAAGGAATTAAGGTCGGAATGAACCTCGATTTCTAAACGATATAACCAGTTTAAGCGGCTTACTAAGATAGGATTATAGTAAACTGTACTGGACCGCCATGTTGATTACGGTGTTTAATATGGGAAGGCATGAATTCAACGCATCCTCAGCTTCTTGAATTTGCGTCGACGTTGGTTGGTTCGGAGAAGTAACATAATAATTTGCCATTTCTTCCAAAGAATAGTTTTTTCCATCATATGAAAAGAAAGGAGTATTCAACATCTCGCTGAGTAAATTACAAATTGGGCCATCTGCATTAGCAAGCATAGAATTTAAATTGTTAATCGACATAAACAATAACCCCATATAATAACCCGCCTCAGAAGTGTTTTTATATTCCTCATAAAAATTAAGGTAGCTCAACATCACAGAAAGTTCCTCATAAATCGATTCATTTGATTTAATGGCCGGCGTAAATCCTTCGCTTCCAGCAGGCCCGTCCACGTTCACCCAATTGTTCACATCTTCAAATAGCGCAAAAAGAGTGTTATTGGAAACACCGCTTTGCAACTGCTGCCAGTCTGCAGGGTTTTTTGAAACCGTTTGACTGAGCTGATAGATCGTTTGGCCATCCGGCAAGGTTGCATTCAAAGCCTGATTAATTTCTTCTGAAACAGGATCTGGCTGGCCTCCGGAATTTGTAAATGATTGATAGGCGCTTTCCCAGTTGCAGACAGCGTCGGCAAAAAACGTATAGGCTATTTCCAAGCTGGTTCCTTTAGGATCGGAGATGATCATTTTTTTCAATAACTCCATCGAAATCCAAAGCTGCTGCGTCGCGCTGTACAACGCTGTCGCACACGGGTTCGCTGGAGGCGTAGTTGTAGAAGCAGGTGCTGCAGCTTGCACCTGAGATTGATTAGACAAATAACTTAAATTATTTTGAAAAGATTGAACTGCTAATCCAGACATATAATCACCTTTTATATTAATATTAAAAAAACGAGACACCTTTAATTAAATGAAAAATTATAGGCCATGTCCACATAGAGCGTTAATACGCCTACGCAAGCGTTGAGAGCATCTTCTCCCTCTTGAATTTGCGTAGGCGTAAAGTTTTTGCCATTGACCATATCATTTGCGATGTCCACGAGGGAATAACTCTGTCCGTTATATTGAAAAAACGTTGTATTGATAAGCTCGTCAAGACAAACAGCTAGCGGGCCGAGCTGCCCAGCGCTCTGTAAAAATTGATTCAGATAATAAATATCTTCATAGACATATTGATAATTACCGGCATTATTGCTTGGAATTCCGCCAAGGTCTTCATAGAGCTCGTTAAGAATATTGGGAGAATTGAACGTCGGCTGGAGTCCGGCACTTCCGGAAGCTCCATCTACGTTGATCCAATTGTCCAGATCTTCAAATAAGAGATAGAGCGTATTGTCGGAAACGCCGATCTGCAGTTCTGTCCATACAGAAGGATTTTTCGATACAATTTGAGACAGTTCATAAATCGACTCCCCATCCGGCAAAGTTTCATTGAGAGCTGCATTGATCTCTTCTGACACAGCATCTGGCTGTCCGCCGGAATTCGTAAATGATTGATAAGCTGCTTCCCAATTGCAGACAGAATCGGCAAATAGCGTATAGGCAATTTCCAAGTCAGTGCTATTGGTGGGATCGGTGATCAGTATTGTTTTCAACGCTTCCATTGAGATCCAAAGCTGCTCTGTTGCTCCATAAAGGGCCTGAGCACAACTTTCCGAGCTTGAATCAGCAGCAGCTGAAGCTGATTTAGCGATATTCGCATTGATAGCTGCTAATTGTAATTTTGGATCAACTTGAACATTTGTTATTGTCATTTTCACCTTCACAAATAACAGTGAATATATACCTTCATTATATCATTTCATTTTAAAGAAACGATTAAACGCATTATTTAGATTACCAACAACGAAACTCGTTGAAAATAAGACATCAACACAACTGTCATTTGCGAAATAAAAAACAGACACAAGTAATTAATTATAAGAAGTTTATAGCGCAATTGCAGCAAGTAAGCATCCATCCGTTCAGAGCACGTATGAAATATCGTTCTGTTACATTCTGAAAACCGCATGGAAAATGACAACTATGCCGCTAAGAAACAAAAGGATTAAACCCTAGCAGCTCATCTATACAGATTATCATATAAGCATCTCTTTATAAGAGATTTACACCAACTTACCACAATTCAGGCAATTATTCTTCCAACAGGATTTCATTCAAGAACCTATTCCTCTCTCCTTGTCCAAGAACGCCTTCGTTCAGCCCCGATCAAGAAAAACAACATGAACAAACCCACAACAAATCAACAACTAACAATTAAATAATAAAAACAAATATACAATCTTAATTGAATATTAATTCTAATATTATAATATTAAAATAGGAATATTATTTAATCATTTTACCCAGGAGGTAAAAATGTCAGTCAATCCACAAACAGGCCCTAGCGACTACACCGACAATATCGTCAATTCGATCCAGGCCATGGACCACATGAAGAATGAGCTTCTGGCACAAGCTCAACAAAAATTAGAGCAAGATGCGGCTATTCTAGAAACACTTCCGGCTCAAACAGCTTATTCATTTTCGCTGGCCGTTTTAGGACAAGCGACACAGTGCTTGGGGCTTCAACAGGTCGGCGAACCCTCAGAAGAGCTCAATTCGCAGGATGCAACTCTGAATATGTGTACCTACATCCAATCCCTCTGGAACGACTTGGCAGGAGGTGTATCCGCATATCAAGCAAATGGCAACAAAGCAACAACAACGCAATCTGAAGACGCGGGAGACTTAGTGGAGTCATTGCAAAACCTAGCGGGCTTATGTCATTCCAGTTACAGCGACCCATCTAGTCCTGATTATGGATGGATGGACCCGCAAACAGCAGAGACAATGTATAACAGCTGCGAACAGATTTTAAGTGCCATCGAAGTCAATGGCAGCTCGGGCACCCAAGTCGCAGATACGATTCTTGGCTGGTATAGCAGCTACGATTCCAACCCATCCGGATCTACTTCTTCTTCTCAGATCGATGATTGTACTAGCGCTATGAACACGATGATTAACACGATGAACCAAACATCTTCGGTCACGACCGGACTGATGAAAACGGGCGTATCTGAATTGCAGCAATATTTTGGAGCGATCGAAAGTTCGGGCCAAAGCCAGCAGCAGGAATTGAACTACTTCATCCAAAATGAAATCCCTAGTTAATTAATTCATAATAACAGGTTAATTATGTCAACTAATCTAGCTGTCAATGACAGCGCAACAAATCAGCTGATCCCTGAAGCTACAGCAGGTACTTCACCGGGACAGTCCGCTGCAATGGGAGAATCAACAGCAACTCCCGCTCCAACCTCCGCAGCGCCAGGCTTTGACTTCGATTGCAACGTATTTGCGATCTTGACGATGGCCATTGCCGAAATGTCCAATTCCGATATGTCCCTCACAACGGTCCAATCGGAAGGAATCCTGCAGAATACTCAAGTTGAGGCAAGTATTTCATCCGCATCTGAAACTTCGCTTCAAAAGATTGAAAGTCAAATGAACAGCATCATTAAAAATGATGGATGGGAAGGGACCAATAAAAAAGGGAACCCAACATGGTATACCCTTGGGTCATCAGAATGCCAATCTGAAATGTCCTATCTGAACACAGAGTTCAGCACTGATATGCAGGAAGGGAATATGAATACACAGATGATCCAGGCCAACTTGCAAGAACAGGAATCGGAGATCCAGATGTCGGAAGATGCGTTGAAAAGCCTTTCCCAGCTCTTCAACCTCCCCAACCAAATCCTTTCATTTGTAAGTAATTTAATATCATCTTCACCATTATAAATTAATAGGAAAACATGACTAATACAGTTAATATTAATAACATCCTCTCTTCAGAAACACTTCAAAACTTTGCCGCCAAGCATGCAGGAACACCAACCAACGGCACGGTAGACTTAGCCAACTTATCTGTTGCATTGCAGCATGGCCTAGAGCTAATCAAAGGCCAGCTCGGAGAAAATTTCGATGCTGATGCCCCTGCCAATGGACAAGATCTTGAGACCCTCTTATCTTCTCTTTTGAAAACAGATCCTGATCTTCCTCAAGGAAAAAAACAAGCAGCGACTGCTCCAGCAGCGCCAGCCGCTCCTGCTCAAACAGCTCCTTCAGCTCCTGCAGAAACTGCATCTGCCTCATCAACATCTCTCAGCTTCCCTTGCACAACGAATTCTGTCAGTTATGCCGCTTTTGGCTTAGCAATGGCGCTTGTCGGCGGAGCGATCTCCAAAATGACGACTGAAGTCAGCAACAACTCATCAAAAACCAGCTTAATGAACGTCGATATGAGCCGCGGAGCATTAAGCTATGACAATGTCCTTGAGACTAATGCATTGAACAACTTAAGCAGCCAACTGAATGAAAGCGGTTGGGATCACTTCTGGCACGACGTTAGCCAATCCTTAGGCGTGATCATCAGTCTTGCACTGATTATCGGTGGCTGCGCAACAGGAAACTTTGAAATTGCCTTTGCTGTTGGAGCGATGATGATCCTGAAAGACACAGGAGCATTGAGCTACTTGGCAACCGGCGTTGCAGATCTTTGTATGAAAATCGATCCGAACATGAGCCAGCAAACTGCCCAAGTGATTGGCGATATCGTATCTGACGTCGTTGGTGCGGCAGCCTGCCTGCTATGCGGACGGATCGGCGCTGGTCTTGAAGCCGGCGGAGAAGCAGTTGCTGAAGGCGTTGGAAAAGGAGCAAA